>NZ_RZTA01000159.1:0-11136 GCF_004023115.1 Mesorhizobium sp. M6A.T.Cr.TU.017.01.1.1 | reverse complement strand
GCCGAGATTGGCCTCCTCGGCCAGCATCTGCGCCTGTGCCAGCTCCTCGTTGACGCGGGTCAGTTCGACGGTGCGGTCCTTGACGCGCTGTTCCAGCGATTCATTGGCGCGCTTGAGCGCCAGATCCTGCTCGACGCGTCCGGAGATGTCGGCATAGGTGGCGACGATGCCGCCGTCCGGCATCGGATTGGAACGCAACTCCAGGATGCGGCCGCTGGTCTTCAGCTCCATCTGCCAGGGGCTGACGAAACTGGTGAGGCGGTTGAGCATCGCCACCCTCTGGTCGGCCGGAATGTCGCCGCGCTCGGCAAGGTAGCGCAGGATGCGATCGAGCGAGACGCCGACCTGGCCCATCTCGTCGGGCAGGTCGAACAGCGCCCGATACTGGCGGTTCCAGCAGATCAGCCGGAAATCCCTGTCGAAGACGGTAATGCCCTGTTCCATCTGGTCGAGCGCGATCTGCAACAGGTCACGATTGTGCTGCAGCGCCTCGGTGGCGTCGTCGAGCAGGCGGAAGGCATCCTTGGATTCGCGGTCGTTGCGGCGCAGCAGCAGCGACAGGATCAGCCGCGCCGAGGAGGAGCCGACGGCACTCGCCAGAAGCTGCTCGGAGAAGCGGATGACGTCCATGCTGGCCTGCTCGTTGCCGTGCAACGAAACGCCACTGCTCTCTTCGAACGTCTGAAAGGACCGCTCGGTACGTTCGACGCCAAGATAACGCGCGATCGTGTCCTTGAGGCCATTGACGGTGACGGTGGTGCGGAAGCGGCGCAGGCTGGGCATCGGGCTCGCCTCGCGCGGCACGAAGATCGACGCCTGGATGCGTTCCAGCGGCACCGACGCGCGCGACAGCGAGCCGAGCACGAAGAACAGGGTGTTGATCGACAGGCTCCACAAGACGCCATGGTTCAGCGGCTCGGCGACGGTGCCGAACAGTGCCTGCGGCCGCAACGCTTCGAAACCGAATAGGCCGTGCACGACGATGCCGGTATCGGAGGCGACGAGCGACGGAAGCAGCAGCGTGTAGCCCCAGACGACGATGCCGGCGACCATGCCGAGTGCAGCACCCCTGCCGTTGGCGCCGCGCCAGATCAAACCGCCGATCAATGCCGGCGCGAACTGCGCGATCGCGGCGAAGGACATCAGGCCGATCGAGGAGAGCCGCGCGCTGTCGGTGCTCTCGCGATAGTAGAGGAAGGCGATGAACAGCATGATGAAGATCGCCGCCCGCCGCACGTTGAGGATGAGCGCCGACCAGTCCTCGTTCTCGGAAGTCGTGGTCCTGAGCAGGCGGCGCACGAACAGCGGAATGACGAGGTCGTTGGAGATCATGATCGACAGCGCGACGCTTTCGACAATCACCATTGCGGTCGCCGCGGACAGGCCGCCGATGAAGGCCGCCATCGCCAGCAAATCGTGGCCGCTGAGCAGCGGCAGCGACAAGACGTAGAGGTCGCTGCTGGTCCTGGTGCCGACCAGCGCCAGGCCGGCGAGCGCGATCGGCAGCACAAAAAGGTTGATCGCCACCAGATAGAGCGGAAACACCCATGTCGCGGTGCGCAGCTCGGCCTCGCTGCGGTTTTCGACGATGGTGACGTAGAACTGGCGCGGCAGCATGATGATGGCGAAACCGCTCAAACACGTCAGCACCAGCCAGGTTGCGAGCGACGTCCTGTAGCCCATCGCTTGCTGAACTTGCGGATTCTCCGCGAGCTTGTCGACCATATCGCCTGGGCCGCCGAAGATCAGGAAGATCACCAGCAGGCCGATCGCCAGGAAGGCGGCCAGCTTGACCACGGTTTCGACCGCCACCGCCAGCACCAGCCCGTCCTGGTGCTCGGTGGCGTCGGCGTGGCGCGTGCCGAACAGCACTGCAAACAGCGCAAGCAGCATGGCAACGACCAGCGAGATGTCACTGACGAAAGGATCGAAGGAGGGTGGCGAGCCGGTATAATGCTCGACCATCAGGCTGACCGAGCCGGAAATCGCCTTCAACTGCAGCGCCATATAGGGCACCGCGCCGATCGTCGCGATCAGCGTGGCGATCGCCGCAACGGTAAAGCTCTTGCCGTAGCGGGCACCGAGGAAGTCGGCGATCGAGGTGATCTTCTCGGTCTTGGCCAGCCTGACGATGCGATGAAGCAGCGGAAAGCCGAACACGAATACCAGCACCGGTCCGGTATAGATGCCGAGGAACTCGAGGCCGCGCTCGGAGGAAAGGCCGACCGAACCGAAGAAGGTCCAGGATGTGCAGTAGATCGCCAGGCTGAGCGCATAGATGAAGGGGCGGGCCTGGCCAGGCCCGGATGCCGCCGAGCGCCGGTCGCCGAGGCTGGCGATGACGAACAGCAACGTCACATAGGCTATCGCGATGATGACGATGAACCAGCCCTGCACGGCTTGATAATCCTCCCTTACCGGTTTTGCATCCGGCCTGGCTGAGACGCAATCACAGCTTGGCGATCAAGTCCATCGCGGCTTTCGGCGCAGCATGGTTGCGGCTTCGGGAATTTGGCCGGTGGAAACCGGTCATTTGCCCATGCTGCAACCGCAGGTTTTTGCTATCTTGCCTGTGGGCCGGTGCCGAAAGGCGCGGTAGAGCGGCAGCACGGCCCCGTCATGACAAGGAGGGTGGAATGCTGAAAGAATTCCAGGAGTTCATTTCCAGGGGCAACGTGATGGACCTGGCCGTCGGCGTCATCATCGGCGCTGCCTTCGGCAGAATCGTCGATTCGCTGGTCAACGACATCATCATGCCGATCGTGGGCGCAATTTTGGGCGGACTGGACTTCAACAATTACTTCTTCGCGCTGTCCTCTGCCGTCAATGCCACGTCGCTGGCGGATGCCAAGAAACAGGGCGCCGTTTTCGCTTATGGCAGCTTTATCACCGTGGTGCTGAACTTCATCATTCTCGCCTTCATCATCTTCTTGATGGTCAAGGCGGTCAATAATCTGCGCAGGCGGCTAGAAGCTGAAAAGCCCGCCACCCCTGCCGCGCCGCCGGCCGATGTTGCGCTCCTCACCGAAATTCGCGATCTCCTCGCCAGGAAATAGCGCAGGGGCAAGATCTCTGGACCAAAACCCCGGTCGTTTTCGGCCGGGGTTTTCTATTTTCGCCTGTCGTAAAACACGCTAGCAGTCCAGAAGACGAAAACGGATCTATCCATGACCCTGATCGAGAATTTGCGCGCCGAGGCCCGGGCTGCGCCGGAAAGCGGCATTGTCGCCGTCATGAACCGCGGCCGCGACCGCGACGGCATGATCCCGCTCTGGGCCGGCGAGGGCGACCTGCCGACGCCCACCTTCATCACAGATGCCGCTTCCCGCGCGCTGGCCGGCGGCGAGACCTTCTATACCTGGCAGAAAGGCATCCCCGAGCTGAGGCAGGCGCTCGCCCGCTATTACGTCAGGCATTTCGGCAAGAGTTTCGCCGAGGAAGAATTCATCGTCACCGGTTCGGGCATGCACGCTATCCAGCTGGCGCTCGACGCGGTCGCCGGCAATGGCGACGAGGTCGTCTATCTGTCGCCGGCCTGGCCCAACTTCGCCGCTGCCGCCAGCCTGGCGGGCGCCATCCCGGTCGCTGTCACGCTCGACCAGTCCGGCAATGGCTGGTCCTGCGACGTCGACAAGATCGAGGCGGCGATCACGCCAAGGACGAAGGCGCTGTTCGTCAACACACCGTCCAACCCGACCGGCTGGACTGCCGACAGGGAGACGCTGCAGGCGATCCTCGACCTTGCCCGCGAAAGGGGCCTGTGGATCATCGCCGACGAGATCTATTCGCTGTTCCACTACGGCGACCGTCGCGCGCCGTCCTTCATCGACATCATGGCCGACGAGGATCGCATTCTGTTCGTCAACAGTTTTTCCAAGAACTGGGCGATGACCGGCTGGCGCGTCGGCTGGATCAAGACCCATCCTTCGCTGCAGCAGGTGTTCGAAAATCTGGTCCAGTATTCGACCTCGGGCGTTGCCCAGTTCATGCAGCGCGGCTCGGTCGTCGCCCTCGACGAAGGTGACGCCTTCATCGTCGAGCAGGTGGAGCGGGCGAGGGCGGCGCGTGACCTGGTCTGCGGCATCCTGGCTGCGACCGGCAGGGCACGCTTCACCGTGCCGCAAGGCGCGTTCTATCTGTTCTTCGCGATCGACGGCATCACCGATTCACGCGCCGCCGCCTTCGACATCGTCGATCGCGCCAGTGTCGGCCTGGCGCCCGGAACCGCCTTCGGCCCCGGCGGCGAGGCCTTCCTCAGGCTGTGCTTCCACCGCCGCCTCGACCAGCTCGAGGAAGCCGCGCACCGGCTGGCGAAGTGGATGAGAAGTGTTTGAGGGTGCCGGAGCCTGAGGCGACTTTCACCCGCCGGACTTCGGCACCAGCAACGGAATGACGCGGTCGCTTTCCCTCACGGCCGGCCGGCCCGCCGAGCCATAGGGTATGCCCAAAGCGTCCCAGGTCTCGACGAGAGCATCCTGAAGCTCCGCGATCAGGTGATCCGAATGGAACGGCGTCGGCGTGATGCGCAGCCGTTCGGTTCCGCGCGGCACGGTCGGGTAGTTGATCGGCTGGATGTAGATGCCGTGGACGCCGAGCAGGCGGTCGCTGGCCATCTTGCAGAGCTCGGGATCGCCGACGAGCAGCGGCACGATGTGGGTGGCGGAGTCCATCACCGGCAGGCCGGCGGCGGTAAGAACCTGCTTGGTCCGCGTCGCCTGACGCAGTTGCGCGTCGCGTTCGGCCTGCGAGCGCTTCAGATGGCGGATCGACGTGGTCGCCGCGGCGGCGATGGCCGGCGGCAGCGCCGTGGTGAAGATGAAGCCCGGCGCATAGGAGCGCACGGCATCGATCACGGCACTTGTGCCGGTGATATAGCCGCCGAGCGTGCCGAACGCCTTGGCCAGCGTGCCTTCGATGATGTCGATACGGTCGGCCAGCCCTTCACGCTCGGTGATGCCGCCGCCGCGCGGTCCATACATGCCAACGGCGTGGACCTCGTCGATATAGGTCATGGCATTGTAGCGCTCTGCGAGATCGACGATCTGCCTGATCGGCGCGATATCGCCGTCCATCGAATAGACGCTCTCGAAGACGATCAGCTTGGCGCGTTCGCGGCCCGCCGCCTGAAGCAGGCTTTCGAGATGGGCAACGTCATTGTGGCGGAAGATCTTCTTCTCGGCGCCCGAACGCCGCACGCCTTCGATCATCGAGGCGTGGTTTAGTTCGTCCGAGACGATCAGGCAGTTGGGCAGGAGCCGCGCAATGGTCGAGATCGAGGCTTCGTTGGAGACAAAGCCGGAGGTGAAGACGAGTGCGGCTTCCTTGTCGTGCAGGTCGGCCAGTTCCAGTTCAAGCTCGACCAGCGGGTTGCTGGTGCCGGAGATGTTGCGGGTGCCACCGGCGCCAGATCCCATCTTGCCGGCGGCATTCTGCATCGCCGCGATGACGTCTGGATGCTGGCCCATGCCGAGATAGTCGTTGGAGCACCAGACGGTGATTTCCTGGGCGCGGCCGTTGGCGCGCCAGATGGCGCGCGGGAATTTCCCCACGATGCGCTCGAGGTCGGCGAAGATGCGGTAGCGACGCTCTGCATGGAGCTGGTCGATCGCGTCTTCGAAGAAACGCTGATAGTTCATTTCGGCTTCCCAATTTTTGCGTGGGATCATAATCATTGCCCTATTCGACGTCCACTTGGCCTTTTTGGTCAAAATGCCACGCCCCAAGCCTGTTCCTAACGGCCACGGATCATGGCCTATTCCCTTGATGTGGATCAATTTTGTTTCAGGACGATGCCATGCGCCGATGAGACTGGTTACCGCAGACACTAATGGTACTAATGGCCTAGTGGCAGCCTTTCCAGTAAGGCGGGTGTTGAGACAGTTTCCGATAAATCTTGAGCAGCGAGGACGCGGATGACGGTTTTGGTGACAGGCGGCGCCGGCTATATCGGCAGCCACATGGTCTGGGAGCTGCTGGACGCGGGCGAAAGCGTCGTCGTCCTCGACCGGCTTTCGACCGGCTTCGAGTGGGCGGTGGCGCCCGAGGCAAAGCTCGTCGTCGGCGATGTCGCCGACAAGGATCTGGTCGGCGGGATCATTCGCGACAACAAGGTCGACGCGATCATCCATTTCGCCGGCTCCATCGTGGTTCCCGAATCGGTCGCCGACCCGCTCGGCTATTACGAGAACAACACCTGCAAGACCCGCACGCTGATCGAGACCGCGGTGCGCGAAGGCGTGCCCAATTTCATCTTTTCCTCGACCGCCGCCGTCTATGGCGGCGCCGGGCTGGAGCCGGTGCGCGAGGATGCCCGACTTGCGCCGGAATCACCCTACGGCCTGTCCAAGCTGATGAGCGAATGGATGCTGCGTGACGCCGCAATCGCCCATGGCTTGCGCTATACGGCGTTGCGCTATTTCAACGTCGCCGGCGCCGATCCGAAGGGCCGCACCGGCCAGTCGACGCCGGGCGCCACGCATCTGATCAAGGTCGCCGCCGAGACGGCGATCGGCAAGCGTCCCTTCATGCAGGTGTTCGGCACCGACTATCCGACACCGGACGGCACCTGCATGCGCGACTACATCCATGTCAGCGATCTGGCGGCCGCGCATCGGCTGGCGCTGGAGCGGCTGCGCGCCGGCGGGACGAGCCTCGTCGCCAATTGCGGCTACAGCCACGGCTATTCGGTGCTTGAGGTGATCGACAGCGTGCGCCGCGTCTTTGGCCATGATTTCGAGGTGCGGATGGGCGAGCGCCGTCCGGGCGACGCCGCTGCGGTGGTTGCCAATTCGGAGTTGGCGCGCCGCGAGCTCGGCTGGACCCCGCAGCGCGACGACCTCGACCGGATCGTCGCCGACGCGCTGGCCTGGGAGCGCATTCTGACCAGCAAGAATTCGTCGCGGGGCTGAGACCGGGTTCTTAGGCTCGAAGCGTGGGCGCATTTGGCCGCGTGAGACTTTTGGGGGCGGCATGAGAATATTGGTGCTCGGAGCTGGCGTCGTCGGCACGGCGGCCGCCTACTATCTGGCGAGCGACGGCCACGAGGTGACCGTGATCGAGCGCCACCCTGCGGCGGCGCGCGGCACCAGCCAATCGAATGCCGGGCTGGTGTCGCCAGGCGACGCCACCGCCTGGGCCTCGCCCGCTGCGCTGAAGACGTTCCTGCGCGCGCTTTACAACCATGATCTCGGCATCAAGGTGCGGCTGCGCTTCGATCCCTATTTCTTTGCCTGGAGTCTGCGCTTCCTGCGCCAGTGCACGCAAGCGCGCTTGCGCGCCAACACCGACATCAAGCTGCGCCTTGCGCTCTATTCGCGCGACTGCATCAACGCCATCTCGGCCGACACCGGCATTCACTATGACGAGCGCAAGAAGGGCATTCTCTATTTCTTCCGCTCGCAGCAGAGTTTTGATAGCGGCACCGACAATTACCGCTATCTCGCCCAACACGGTCTGCCGATCGAGATCGTCGGCCGCGATCGGCTGGTCGAGCTCGAGCCCGGCCTTGCCGGGGCCAAGGACAGAATAGCCGGCGGCGTCTATTCGCCGATCGACCAGACCGGCGATTCCAGCCAATTCACCCAAAACCTCGCTGCCTATGCCGCCGAGAAACTCGGCGTTCAATTTCTCTACGACACGTCAGTCGAAGGCCTCGACATCGAAGGCGATCGGATACGTGCGGTGATGACCTCGACCGGCCCGGTCGCCGGCGACGCCGTGGTCATATCGATGGGACCGGAAAGCGGGCTGCTCGGTCGCCGTTACGGCATCGATCTGCCGGTCTATCCGGTCAAGGGTTACACCGCGACCGTGCCGCTGGAGGACGAGAGCAAGGGGCCGACCATGGGCGGCGCCGATGAGGATCAGCTCATTGGCTATTCGCGGCTGGGCAATCGGCTGCGGCTTGCTTCGACCGCCGAATTCACCGGCTTCGACCGCACCCACAAGCCGAGCGATTTCGCCGCCATGTTCAGGACCGGCAAGGAGCTTTTCCCGGGTGCCTTCGATGAGAAAAAGGCCGAGCTCTGGGCCGGCTTGCGACCGATGATGCCGAACTCGGTGCCGGTCATCGGCCGGGCGCGCTACAGCAACCTCTACCTCGATACCGGCCACGGCCATGTCGGCTGGACCATGGCCTGCGGCTCCGGAAAATTCCTCGCCGATCTGGTCGCCGGCCGTAACCCGGAGATCGACCCGCAAGGGCTGGTCTACAGGGGCTAAAATGTCGGGACCGCAAGTCGCCATCGACCTTGGCCGCATCGAGCGCAATGCGCGCACCATCGTCGATCGCTGCGCCCTGTCCGGCATCAAGGTCTTCGGCGTCACCAAGGGCACTTGCGGTATGCCGCAGGTAGCCCGCGCCATGCTGCGCGGCGGCGTCGCCGGCATCGCCGAATCGCGCTTCGAAAACATCCGCCGGCTGCGCGACAGCGGCATCAATGCGCCGATCATGCTGCTGCGCAGCCCGCCGATGGCGCGCATCGAGGAGGTGGTGCGCACCGTCGACATCAGCCTGCAGTCTGAACTCGCCACCATCCGCGAGCTATCGCGCATCGCCGAGCGCATGGGCCGCGTTCACGACATCTTGCTGATGATCGATCTCGGCGATCTTAGGGAAGGCATCTGGCCGAACGATCTCGTGCCCACTGTCGAGCAGATACTAGCGCTCAGGGGCGTGCGTATCGCCGGCATCGGCACCAATCTTGGCTGCTTCGGCGCCATCATGCCGACCGAGGAAAATCTCGGGCAACTCGTCGCCCACGCCTACAAGACCGAGCGGCTGTCCAGTACAAGGCTCGACTGGATTTCCGGCGGAGCGTCATCGTCGCTGACGCTGCTGCTGGAAGGCAAGCTGCCCGCCGGCATCAACAATCTGCGCGTCGGCGAGGCGATATTGCAAGGCGGCGTCGAAACCTTCCGCGAGACGCCGTGGGCCGAACTCGAACCCGATGCCTGCCGCCTGACCAGCGACATCATCGAGGTCAAGCTAAAGCCGTCGCGGCCGATCGGCCAATCCGGCTACGACGCTTTCGGCAACCAGCCAGTGTTTCCCGACGAGGGCGACAGGTTGCGTGCCATCGCCAATATCGGCCGCGAGGACGTGTTGATCGAAGGGCTCACCCCGATCGCCAAGGGTGTGCGGGTGCTCGGCGCCTCCAGTGACCATCTGCTGCTCGACGTGACCGACGCCGAGCCGCCACCCGCCGTCGGCGACCGTGTCGCCTTCCGTATGAGCTATGGCGCCATGCTGCTGGCGATGACCTCGGAATATGTCGAAAAGGCCCCGATGCACGACGTCGAGGATTTTTCCGGCCGCAAGATGGTGTCGATATCAGCCGAACCGGCTGCCGCCGGCATACTGGCCCGGGAAGCGACCGGCGCCCGGCTGGAGGCAATGAATTTCGATGTGGTCGAACTGGCCGATATCGAGCGGCCACCGTCCGGCCTGATCCGGCTCACCGCCGGCAGTGACCGGCGCGTCGCCCACAGAGCGCTGACGACGACCGCGCGGGCGACACACTCCTTCGGTTTGATCTGGATCGACTCCATCGCCGCCTTGATGCCCGAGGACGAGGACGGCATCGACCTGCCGGAAGGTTCGGTGCTGGCGCGGGCGCTCGGCCTCGATCACAAGCCCGGCGCGCTGCAGCCGCAGCTGTCGCCGGAAAATGTCGTCATAGTCGGTTTGCGCCATGCCGATCCGGCCGAGGCTCGGGTACTGAAGGATTCGCGCGTCTCTGCCTTCACCATGACGGATATCGACGCCATGGGCATGCGCGACCTGATGCACGAGGCGATCCGCATCGCCACCTCCGGCACGCAGGGCTTCCATGTCAGCTATTCGCCTGAGGTGACCGAATTCACCGGTTGGGCGGCTGGCTCCGGCGGCATCACTGTGCGCGAAACGCATCAGGCGATGGAGGCGATCGCGCTGTCCGGCGGGCTGTTGTCGATGGATGTTTCCGGCCTGACCGCCGATTTGGAATCGCGGATTGCGACAGACACCGTCAACTTCGTCATGTCGGCTTTCGGCAAGCGGATTTTGTGATCAGCCTCGCGCCTCGACCGCCGCACGCCACGAGCGCGCATAGTTTGCCCAGGCTGGACCGGCTGGCGGTTCGATCCTTTCGCCTTTGCCTTGGACCGTTCTTTGGTCGGACGCCAGCAAGGCAGCGCCGATGCTGGTGCCGGTCGCTGCCTCGGACGCAATGACGGCACGCGCCGTTGCTGCCGCCAGCATGCTGACAAAAAGCCGGTTGCGGGCGAATGGGCCTTCGACGATAGCAGGGCCGTCGGCGCCGATCAGATCGAGGCACGTCGCGGTCATCAGCGCCAGGTAGAAAGAGATGGCGGCAAAGCGCTGGCCGCTGTTGATGCCGTCGGCGTTGAGCCATGCGGCAGTGTGGTGCGGAAACGGCCCCGAACCCTGTTGCGTTGCCGGCAGCAGCAGAGCTGTCCTGGCGAACACCGCCTCAACATCCTCTTCGCTCCAGTCTTCCGGTTGACCTTCGGTCAGCAGCGAAAACTCGCGGCCGCCCATGAAGCGCGCCGACGGCACCGGATCGCCGAGCGCATTGACGTTGACCAATGTGTCGCGTGCCGGGTCGAGCGCGATCTTGTTGCCACCGACGGCCATCGACACCACCCAGGTGCCGGTCGAGACGACGGAGAAAGGCGGTCTGTCCGACAGGAGATGCGGCAGCAGCGAGGCGTTGGAATCGTGCAGACCGCAGAATACCGGCGTCTGCGGATCGAGCCCGGTTAGCTTGGCAAGGGCGGGCAAGATCGGGCCGAGGCGGTGCTTCGCCGGCCGCACCGTGGCCATCAGGCGGCGCCATTCCATTTTGTCGACCAGCGACGAAAAATCCGCTTTCCATGGGCTCCACAGATCCGTGTGGCAGCCAAGCGAGGTCACTTCATTGGCGGCGACACCGGTCAGCCGCAACGCCCAGTACTGCGGGTACATCAGGATCGCGGCGGCCTTGGCGAACTCCGCCGGGAAGCGCTTCTGCTGCCAGAACAACTGCGCGGCGAGATTGAGACCGACCGGCAGGCGCGGCGTGCCCGTCTCCGTGAAGGCCGGACGCATCGCGTCATAGTCCTTGGCGAGGGCGTCGGGCCCGGTGAATTCATAGT
>NZ_RZTA01000158.1:0-11246 GCF_004023115.1 Mesorhizobium sp. M6A.T.Cr.TU.017.01.1.1 | reverse complement strand
ACACATCTTCGAGCGAACTGGCGAGCGCATCGTCGAAATCGTCATCGAAAGCAGCTTCAACAGCCGGCGCGGATGCTTCGGCAACACCAGAACGCATGTCGTCGGCAGCAACGGCATGGGCAGCCTCATCCCCCGCTTCGTCGTCCAGCAGGAAATCCTGTTCGAGCGCCGCGGCAAGCTCGTCGTCCCCAAGCTCGTCGTCCACCGCGTCAGTGGCATCGAAAACCGGCTCGCGAACCTCGGCGGCGCTGTCATTATCGTCGGCGCCGAATTCGCCCATCAACTCCTTCTCGAGGTCGATGTCGAAATCGCCGTCGTCCACCGGCTGGGTGACGGGAGCCGCCTTCGGCTTGACCGGCTGGCGCGGGTCGAACCCCATGATCCTGGTCAGTTCCGCGAACGGATCATCGTCGGCGATATCGTTTTGGGCGGCTGCTCTCAGCTGGGTTCTGTCTGCCATTATTGTTCCCGAACTCGCACTCATTCGGACGCCATGGACGTCGCGTAGGGTTGGCCCTTACCAGCGCAATGTGGGCAAAAGGTGACAGGTTTTTTAGTCAAACCTAACGCATTTCGGTGGGCGCATCGGCTCCGATCAGCGTCAGGCCGGACGTCAAAACGTCCGAAACAGCCTGCACCAGCCCTAGTCTGGCATGCGTCAATTGTCGGTCGTTAACCTTAACAAAACGTAAGTCGGGATTTTCGGTGCCGCGGTTCCAATGTCCGTGGAAGCTGGAGGCGAGATCATAGAGGTAGAATGCCAGCCGGTGCGGCTCGAGCGCAAGGGCCGCGGATTCGATCAGCCGCGGATATTCCGCAAGCTTCCTGATCAGGCCGATCTCGCCTTCGTCGGTCAGCAAGGCGGTGGCGGCGGCCAGCCGACTGCGGTCGAAATTGGCCTCGCCCAACTGCTCGCTCGCTTGCCGGAACACCGAATGGCAGCGCGCCGAGGCGTACTGCACGTAGAACACCGGATTGTCCTTCGACTGCTCGGTCACCTTGGCGAAGTCGAAATCGAGCGGCGCATCGTTCTTGCGGTAGAGCATCATGAAGCGGATCGGATCGCGGCCGACTTCCTCCACCACTTCGCGCAGCGTCACGAATTCACCCGACCGCTTCGACATGCGCACCGGCTCGCCTTCGCGAAAAAGCCTCACCAGTTGGCAAAGCAGCACGGTAAGTTTCACCTCGTCGCCGGCGATCGCCCGGGCGAGCGCTTCCAGGCGCTTCACATAGCCGCCATGATCTGCGCCGAGCACATAGATCAACTCGACGAAACCGCGATCGACCTTGTCCTTCAAATAGGCGACGTCCGCGGCGAAATAGGTGAAGGTGCCGTCAGACTTGACGAGCGCCCGGTCCATGTCGTCGCCGACCGCTGTCGAGCGGAACAGCGTCTGCTCGCGATCCTCCCAATCGTCCGGCTTCTCGCCCTTGGGTGGCGGCAGCTTGCCTTTGTAGATATGGCCCTTGAGCGTCAGGTCGTTGATGGCCGAGCGGATTTTCCGGGCGTTGTCGGCGTGCAGCGTGCGCTCCGAGAAAAAGACGTCGTGATGCACATTGAGCAGCGCCAGATCCTCACGGATCATCGCCATCATCGCATCGATCGTCCTGTCCTTGACGATGGCAAGCGCTTCCTCGTCCGGCATCTGCAACAAGGAGCGGCCAAATTCGCCGGCCAATGCCTGGCCAACCGGGATCAGATAATCGCCCGGATAAAGCCCGGCCGGAATCTCGCCGATCTCGTCGCCAAGCGCCTCGCGGTAACGCAGCATGACGGAGCGGCCGAGCACGTCGATCTGCGAACCAGCGTCGTTGATGACATACTCCTTGGTCACGTCATAACCGGCGAAAGCCATCAGATTGGCGAGCGCATCACCAACCACGGCGCCGCGGCAATGGCCGACATGCATCGGTCCGGTCGGGTTGGCCGAGACATATTCGACATTGGCCTTCTTGCCGCCGCCAACCGTCGAGCGGCCGTAGTTGCGGCCTTCGCCGAGCAGCGCGGTCAGATGCACCTGCCAGAACGCATCCTTGAGCCTGAGGTTGACGAAGCCCGGACCGGCAATTTCGGCGGCGGCAATGTCGGTGTCGGCGCGCAGCGCCTGCGCCAACCTTTCAGCCAGAGCACGTGGCGACTGGCCGGTCGGCTTGGCCAGCACCATTGCCGCATTGGTCGCCAAGTCGCCATGGCTGGCGTCGCGCGGCGGCTCGACGGCGATGCGCGATAGGTCCAGCGTACCGCCGTCCTTGTCTTTCAAATCAAGCGCTTCGACAGCTCTGGTGATTCGCGCGTTGAAATCGGCGAAGATGTTCATTGGTGTGGCTCTGGCGGCTTTGCAGGGATCCGGCTCATTGGCCGGCAAAATCGAGCCCGCCCTAGCTCAATTCAGGCGTATGGTCAAACAAACGGCGGTGTTCTTTCAAAGCGTAGGTATCCGTCATGCCCGCCAGGAAATCGGCAACGCTGCGCGCCTTGATGCGATCGTCGGCCCGGTCGAGCCCTTCGCGCCAGCCATCGGGCATGGCGCGCGGATCGGCGAAATAGACCTCGAACAGCTCCTTGACGATCTGCTCGGCCTCGGTGCGCACGCGCATGACCTCTTTGTGCCGGTAGAGATGCTTGTAGAGAAAGGCCTTCAATTCCTTTTCCGACGCGGCCATTTCGGCGGAAAAGGTCACCATCGTCTCGCCTGCCACCCTCACCGCGTCGGCGCTCTCCGGCTTGATGCGCGCAAGGTTCGCGGTTGTCGACACGATGACATCCTCGACCATCATAGTGATCTGCCGTCGCATCAGTTCGTGCCCTGTCCTCACATCGTCCAGCGCCGGATAGCGCTGGCGCACGCCTTCGAGGATCGATCCAGGCAAAGAGATCTTTTCCAGCATGTCCAGTGTCAGGAGGCCTGATCTCAGGCCGTCATCGATGTCATGGGTGTTGTAGGCGATGTCGTCGGCGATCGCCGCGCATTGCGCCTCGATGCCGGCAAAGCGATCAAGCTCGAGGTCGTGCAACTCCGAATAGTCGCGGATCGCTTGCGGCACCGGCCCCTTCAAGCCCTTTCCCCTGGCGTCGGTCAGCGGTCCGTTGTGCTTGACCAGCCCCTCCAGCGTTTCCCAAGTGAGGTTAAGCCCGTCGAACTCGGCGTAGCGGCTCTCCAGCCGCGTCACCACGCGCAGCGATTGTGCATTGTGGTCGAAGCCGCCCCATCCGGCCATCTTCTCGTTCAGCGCGTCCTCGCCGGTGTGGCCGAAGGGCGTGTGGCCGAAATCGTGCACCAGCGCCACCGCCTCGGCCAGATCCTCATCGCCGCGCAGCGCCCGCGCCAAGGCGCGCGCAATCTGCGCGACCTCGATCGAATGGGTCAGCCGGGTGCGGTAATGGTCACCCTCATGCGCGACGAACACCTGCGTCTTGTGCTTTAGCCGGCGGAACGCCGTCGAATGGATGATGCGGTCGCGGTCGCGCTGGAACGGCGTGCGGGTCGGGCTCTCCACCTCGTCGAACAGGCGCCCGCGCGACTTCGCCGGATCGCAGGCATAGGCTGCGCGCGGCCGATAGCCGAACCCGATGTCGCCCAACTCGTTGGTCATCGCCGATACCGCAGTTGACTTGCCCACTCGCGCTTCATACCTATCATGTGAAACCGAAAGCAAGGTGACGCCCATGGGCGCTGATGCCAAGACTGCCATGAAAGTCGAGATGACCGACGCCGCCGCCAGGCGGATCGCCAAGATTGTATCTGGCGAAGCCGGCAAGAAGGCGCTGCGCGTTTCGGTCGAGGGCGGCGGCTGCTCCGGCTTTTCCTATAAGTTCGATCTGGTCGATACGCGCAACGATGACGACGTCGCGATTGAGAAAGACGGCGCCACCGTGCTGATCGACGACCTCTCGCTGGTCTATATGGGCGGCTCGGTGATCGATTTCGTCGACGATCTGATGGGCCAGTCGTTCCAGATCAGGAACCCGAATGCGGTCGCCTCGTGCGGCTGCGGCACCAGCTTCAGCATTTGAAGATATGAAGCCGCTCCTCGTCGGCCATGAGGATCCGATGACGGTCCTTGTCGCCCGCGAGATAGAAGCGATTTCCGATGTCGATATCGTTGGCTGGGCCAACAGCCACACTGCGCCTCCGAGCTACGCTGAAGACGCTGCCTACGTGCAGCTCGCGCGATGCAACCCGCGGAACGCGGTTAGGCTTGCGAAAGCTCATGGCCGTTTGAGGTCGCTGGTCGCGCGAAGTTTTCCCGATTTCAACGATAAGTCCGATGAGGCCAAGGAAATAGCACGTAAGCTGTTTCTTCGACGCATACGGACTTACCTTGATGGCGAAATCGAACCATTTCAGATCTGCCGTATGGTGTCGCCGATTGAAGACAAATACGATTTTCCCCTCTGGCTTGGAGACCTCTACAACGGCTGCGATTGGATGGATGAGAATGCAACGCGCGAGCAGGCATCGCATCTGCGATGGATGATAGAGCAAATACTCGCGGAAAATGCCGAGCTCCAATCTTTCGGGAGTGAGTGAACATGCGCCGCGTTGGCGCGGTCCGTCAGGTCGCGCTTTCAGCCGGACGCGATCTCGATGCAACGCTGGCGTTCTGGCACGACGTGCTCGGCATGGCGGTCCACGTGCGCTTCGATCCGCCCGGCATCGCCTTCATCATGGCCGGCGACGTGCGGCTGCTGTTCACCGATGGCCTGCCGGCCGGCACCGTCTATCTCGATATATCAGACCTCGACGATTTCCACGCCTCGGCAAAAGCCGCCGGTGTCCCCTTCACTGCGCCGCCGATGCTCGTCCATCGCGATACCGAAGGCCTGTTCGGGCCGGCGGGGGAAAGCGAATGGATGGCCTTCCTAAAGGACCCGGCAGGCAATACGATCGGCCTCGTCGAACGTCATCCGCCGGAACAGCAATGAGGCCGCCATGAAAATCGTCACCTGGAACATCAACGGCGTTCGGGCCCGCATCGGCAATCTGACCCATTGGCTGACGGAGAGCGCGCCTGATATCGCCTGCCTGCAGGAGATCAAGACGGTCGACGAGCAGTTTCCGCGCGCCGAGATCGAGGCGCTTGGCTACAACGTCGAAACCCATGGCCAAAAGGGCTTTAACGGCGTCGCCATCCTGTCGAAGCTGCGCTTCGACGAGGTTATCAGAGGCCTGCCTGGCGACGATGCCGACGAGCAGGCGCGTTTCATCGAGGGCGTGTTCTCAACCGACAAGGGCGCGTTGCGCGTTGCCTCGCTCTATTTGCCGAACGGCAACCCAATCGATGACGAGAAGAAGTTCTCCTACAAACTGTCCTGGATGGCGCGGCTGGAGCGCTGGGCCGAGGAACGGCTCTCGCTCGAAGAGGCGCTGGTGCTGGCCGGGGACTACAATGTCATCCCCGAATTCATCGACGCGAAATTCCCGGAGAACTGGCTGGGCGATGCGCTTTTCCAGCCGCAGACGAGGCAGGCGTTCCGGCGGCTGAAGAATCTCGGCTTCACCGAAGCCGTGCGCGCGGTCACCGACGCGCCGGACACCTATACATTCTGGGACTATCAGGCCGGCGCGTGGCAGAAGAACAACGGCATCCGGATCGATCACTTGCTGCTTTCGCCCGAAGCCGCCAACCGCTTTTCCTCAGCCTCGATCGAAAAGCACGTGCGCGCCTGGGAAAAACCCTCCGACCACGTGCCGGTGGCCGTCGAGCTGGCTTTTGCGCCAATCTGATTATTTCGAGGTTCGGATCGCCCGGATTCCCGGCCGATAGACCGTCATATCGCCACAATCCGGGGTTCCGCTGCAATTCGGGTTCGGCTGGGATTCAGGATGACGATCAGGTTTGCGCTTTGCCCATGTGCTGCGGCGCTCGCCCTCGCGGCGAACCCGGCTTTTGCCGACGCGGAATGCCTGGCCAACGGAAAATCATTCCAGATCGGCCAGGTCGCCTGCCTGACGCTTTCCGGCCAGAGCCACCTCGCCCGTTGCGACATGGTTCTCAACAACACGTCGTGGACAAAGATTCGGGACGATTGTCCGGAAAATACGACGCCGCGTCCGCACGCCACGCCAATCTCGACACCGGCGCCAAGCCCGGTGCCGGCGGAGCCCATCGAGAACTGATTTTTACGCGGCCGGCGCCGCCCCTCATTGCCCTGCCGGGCATTTCTCCCCGTATAGTGACGGGGAGAAAGACGCTGTCATCACTGATTTCGCCAATCACCAGCGTTGCAGAAAGTGCGCCAAGGCTGCAGCAAGCGCCCTTCTCCCCGTCACTATACGGGGAGAAGCTGCCGGCAGGCGGATGAGGGGCGGCGCAAAGCTTCGAAAGCTGAATTCGCCACTCTAAAGAGTTCCAGTTCAGTCCTCAGCGAGCGCCAATCCTATTGGTCGCTGCCGCCCTTGGTGAGGATGTCATCGGCCAGCGAAATCGCAGTACGGCGGTCGGCCTCGCCCGCCGCAGCGAACGCCTCTTCCTGCATGCCGCGTATCCATGGCTGGTCGGAAGGTGAGGCCCGTTCAAGTGCCGCGGTCATCATTGCCAGTCCCCGAACGATCTTGCCGCTCTGGAAGAGCAGGTTGCCGAGCGTCGCCTGCGCACCGGCATGGCCCTTTTCCGCAGCGAGCTGGAACCAGCGTCCGGCCTGCTTGATGCTGGCCTTGACGCCGCCCTTGCCGTTCAGAAAGATCTGGCCCATCTCGAACTGCGCATTCGGGTTGCGGTAGTTGGCGGCGGCACGCATGTAATATTCCTGGGCCGCCACCTCGTTCTCTGTGATGGGGCTGCCGGGGATGCCCTTCCTCAAATAATCGCCGAGCGCCACGAGCGCATCCGATACATAGCTCTCTTCCGGCGAGCCGGGCTCAACGTCCTGGTCAACGATCTCTGAGAAGAACTTGAATGCCGCGTAATCGTCGCGCTCCACGCCGTCACCCTCGGCATACATGCGCGCAAGCTTCCAGGTGGCGCCGATCTGGCCATTTTCGGCTGCGTATTTGTAAGCTTCCGCGGCCTGCTCCTTGCGGCCGTTCTTGTAGGCAGAGAAGCCGAACTGGAACACCGCCCACGGGCTCGACTGCGGCTTCACGCCGGTCTTGTCGTCGAACACCTTATCATCGAAGGCCACGGCCTGGCCCGCGGCGCCCAAGGTCGCGCCAAAAGTGGCGATCGCGACCAGTGCCGAAAAGACAGACGACCTCAGCAACTCAGATATCCGCATAACAATGTGTTTCTTTCGCACCACCGGGATGGGTGACCGCGCCGTCGCGGGCTGGCCCAACCGTTTGTGCATATTTCCAGATCGCGCCCGACTGATAGTCGGTCGCGCGCGCCTTCCATGCCTTTGCCCTTGCCGCCAATTCGGTATCGGACAGATCAACCTCGATCGTGCCGTTCACCGCGTCGATCGAGATCAAATCGCCATCCTTGAGCAGCCCGATCGGACCACCCACGGCAGCTTCCGGCCCGACATGGCCGATGCAGAAACCGCGTGTCGCGCCCGAAAAGCGTCCATCGGTGATGAGAGCCACCTTGCCGCCCATGCCCTGGCCATAGAGAGCAGCCGTCGTCGATAGCATTTCCCGCATGCCCGGACCGCCGCGCGGCCCCTCGTAGCGGATGACGAGAACCTCGCCCTCGCTGTAGCTGCGATCCGTAACCGCCTGGAAACATTCCTCTTCCGAATCGAAGCAGCGCGCCGGACCAGAGAATTTCAGCTCCGACATGCCCGCGACCTTCACGATCGCGCCTTCGGGGGCAAGGTTTCCCTTCAAGCCCACGACACCACCCGTTTGGGTGATTGGTCGGTTGGCGGGACGGACCACATCCTGGCTATCATTCCAGGCTACATGCTCCATATTTTCGGCTAAAGTGCGGCCGGTCACTGTCAGGCAGTCGCCATGCAGATAGCCGTGGTCGAGCAACGTCTTCATCAAGAGCGGAATACCGCCGGCCTCGAACATGTCCTTGGCTACATATTTGCCACCCGGCTTCAGGTCGGCGATGTAGGGCGTCTTCTCGAAGATCCTGGCCACGTCGAAGAGGTCGAACTTAATCCCCGCCTCATGCGCGATCGCCGGCAAATGCAGCGCTGCGTTGGTCGAGCCGCCGGTGGCCGAAACCACAGTTGCCGCATTCTCCAGCGCCTTCAGCGTGACGATGTCGCGCGGACGGATATTCTTTGCGATCAGCTCCATGATCTTTTCGCCGGAGGCGAAATTGAAGCGGTCGCGCATCTCGTAGGGCGCCGGCGCCCCGCAGGAATAGGGCAGCGCCAGGCCGATGGCCTCGGCGACGGTGGCCATGGTGTTGGCGGTGAACTGGGCACCGCAAGAGCCGGCCGACGGACAAGCGGCCTGTTCGATTTCGAGGAGTTCGGCATCACCGATCGTGCCGACCGAGTGCTGGCCGACGGCCTCGAACACGTCCTGGATAGTGATTTGCCGGCCCTTGTAGGAACCGGGCAGGATCGAGCCGCCATAGATGAAGATCGACGGCACGTTGAGCCGCACCATGGCCATCATCATGCCGGGCAGCGATTTGTCACAACCGGCAAGGCCGACCAGCGCATCGTAGCAATGGCCGCGCATAGTGAGTTCGACGGAATCGGCGATGACCTCGCGCGATACCAGCGACGATTTCATGCCCTGATGGCCCATGGCGATGCCATCGGTGACGGTGATGGTGCAGAATTCGCGCGGCGTGCCATTAGCCGCGGCGACGCCCTTCTTGACCACTTGCGCCTGGCGCATCAGCGAGATGTTGCAGGGTGCCGCCTCATTCCAGCAGCTCGCGACGCCGACCAGCGGCTGCGCGATCTCGGCCGCCGACAATCCCATCGCATAGAGATAGGAGCGGTGCGGCGCACGCGCCGGACCGACGGTCACATGGCGGCTGGGCAGCTTGGCCTTGGAGATGACTCTGTCGTCCATACTCTTCCTTGCCGCGGGCGATGCGGCCCTGCCCCATTGCCGAGCCTGTTGGCACGTGTCCCGAGACAAATCCGAGGTGCGCCGGGTTTATGGCGGGAAATAGGCAATGTCCCCGGGCGCCCTTGCGGCGCGAGGGTTGCCCAGAAACTGTTGCCAAAACGTCACAATCGCAGGAGGCATAGGGACGCGGCGTATTTGCGACGCCGCTTGGATGTTCGGGAAGGCCACTCGAACAAAAAAGCCGGGCATTGCCCGGCTTTTTTCTATTGAAAACCTGCACTTAGAACTTAATCTTAACCGAAGCTGAGCCAGCAAGGAGCAGATCGTCGCCGTAGGTGTAGGTAATGGCATTTGCCGTGTCGCCAACACCGGTGAAGGTCGACGACCCACCGGTCAGCACACCGATCGAGCCACCAAGTCTGACCTCGATCTTGTCGTTCGGCGAGTAAGAAATGCCGCTGGCCACGGACCAGGTGTCCGACTGATAGCCGGAAGTCGTCGAGGTTCCACGATCCCAGGTCAGCGAAACCGCGCCAGACAATTGGTCGGTGAACTTGTGAGCTATGCCGCCCGTGACCGTCCAACCGTCGCGATACAGCAGGTCGAAGGAAACATCGGAGTCTGGCGAGCCAGGTATGCCGCCGGTTACAGGGCTGCGAACACCTTTGATCGGAATGATGCCAAGCCTGCTCCATTCTTGCCAGCGTATAGAGCCAAAGGCCAGCCAGCCAGGAGCTATGCCGCTCTGCAGCTTGAGTTCCACAGCTTGGGGTATCTCGGCCGAGGCGGAGACAGGAAAGACCCCGGTAGAGCCCGGAATCAGATCGGCTGGAAAGGCGCCCCTAAAACCGGTTGAGTCGACGGTGCCCGACAGTCCATCATATTTGTAGCTCGAAGAGTATATCAGGCTTGCGCGCAAGGCGATTTCGGGAATTTCATAGGCGGTGCCCACGCGCCAGCCCCACGCCTCATCGGAAAGCTTGAATTTTCCGAGCCCGGTATTGCCGAAGGCCAGCAGTGTCTGGCGGGACAGAAACGCATCGACCTCCTGGTAGGAGACGCCGCCGATGAACCGGATGGCGCCCTTACCGACATTTACCTTATAGGAGCAGGTAAGGCCGAAATCATTTGTTTTGACGTAGTATTTGACCGCCGTTGGCGAATAGGCGTTGTTCATTCCGAAGTCTGCCTCCGCACCGTACGGTTCCGTATACGTCGCAAGACAATCCACTGGTTCGAAGATGTTGGCCTTGAAGCCGACGCGCGGCACCGCGTAGTCGCCACCAACGTCTATTTCCGACGTCGACATTCCCGAGCCATCCAGGCGCTGCACATTCTTCAGTGTGCGCTGCGGCGAAACATAGGTGATGCCGGCATCGAACGAATACGGTGCGGCATCAAATAACTGGTCAATGTTGACACCGCCGCGGTCGAAGCCGCCGGCATTCGCAACGCCCGAAATCAATAGCGAAAAGCACCCCGCCCCCAGCAGCGCTTTCAGACGCAAATTGTTCATGAATCTCCTCCCCGAACATTAGTGGGGTCAAGCTAGAACCAATTCAGGTTAACGGCGCAACAACGAATTCTCGATGTGTACACGTACACCTGCGACGACCGCATTTTAGACAAAGTGACAGCTTCACCGCAGAGCCGGAAAACGGCCTATTGGGTTGCAAATCGACGAAAAAATTGAGAAAAATCGCATGAAACGACGCAAAAACAGCCCGTTTTGCAAAAATAAGCCCCATTGTTACATTACGGCAACAATAGGGCCAAAACATTCCGTTTACGTCAAGATTTACGCTGCGGAATGCCTATTTTCGTGGCAAGAAGCCTGTCCGAAAAGCGGGTTCGCAGGCTCGCGAATCCAGATAATTCATCCGGCCTCGCGCACCCGCGTCAGCGCCACCGAAAGCTTTTCTTGCGCCTCGCGATACTCGGCGAGTTTTTCGCGTTCGGCTTCCACGACATCTTCCGGCGCGTTGGCGACGAATTTCTCGTTGGACAGCTTCTTGTGCAGGCGGGCGATCTCCTCGGTCACCTTGACCAGTTCCTTCTGCAGCCGCGCCGCCTCGGCGGTAAGGTCGATCAGGTTGCCGAGCGGCAAGCAGATGGTCGCTTCGTTGAGCACGATCTGGGCGGAGCCCTTGGGCGCCGTATCGACCGGCGAAATCTCGCCGACCCGCGCCAGCCGCTTGATGGCCGATGCCTGGCGCTCAAGCCGTTCGCGGGTCGTGGCATTGGCGCCGATCACCATCAGCGGCGCGATCGCCGCCGGCGGCACGTTCATCTCCGAGCGCACGGAGCGGATAC
>NZ_RZTA01000157.1:0-11786 GCF_004023115.1 Mesorhizobium sp. M6A.T.Cr.TU.017.01.1.1 | reverse complement strand
CCAAAATAACCTTCGCGTGGCGGGCGACGCTGTCGATCCAGAGATCGACGGACATCGGATGGCGCAGATCGCGTAGAGCCGCCAGCCGCATCGACGGCAGGCGATCCGCGTCCGCCTTCCACGCCGCCGCCAAGCCGGCCAGATCGCTGTCGGTGAAGGACAGCGCCACGATATCCGCAGGCGTCTGCCTGAGATCGACAGGCTCGGCGAGATAGTCGAGCGAGGCGGATGTTGTGGTGAGGATGTGCATCGCGGCTCGTGCCTGAGGTCAGCCGGCGAGGATACGCTCGATTGCCGGGCGGTTCAGCCCTTTCAGGCCGATGACGACGAGGCGCGAGCGGCGGTCGTCGTCGGCGGTCCAGGCGCGGTCGTAATAGTGATTGACGCGCGGACCGACGGCCTGCAGCAACAGCCGCATCGGCTTGCCGCCGACCTCGACGAAACCCTTGACGCGCAAAACGTTTTCTTCCTCCGCCGCGGTGGCGACGCGCAAAGCCAGCTCATCGGGATTGGCGATCGACGGAATATCGATGACGAACGAGTCAAAATCGTCGTGCTCGTGGTCGAGCTCGTCGTCGTGATGGGTCTTGCGGTTCTCGATGTCGTCCTCGACGGCAAGGCCGAGGCCGAGCAGCACAGACGGATCGACCTTGCCCTGCGAGGTCGGCACGATCTTGACGGCGCGCGCGGTGTGCTCGCCGATGATGGCATTGGCGCGGGCTGAGCCGGCGGCGTCCATTAGGTCGCTCTTCGACAATATGATCAGGTCGGCGCAAGCCAGCTGGTCCTCGAACACCTCCTCGACCGGATCGTCGTGGTCGAGCGTCTCGTCCTGCGCGCGCTGCGCCTGCAGGGCGTCCATGTCGTTGGCAACGCGGCCATCAGCCAGCGCCGGTCCGTCGACGACGGCGATGACGCCGTCGACCGTCACCCGGCTCTTGACCGTCGGCCACTGGAAGGCCTGGACCAGCGGCTTGGGCAGAGCGAGGCCGGAGGTTTCGATCAGGATATGGTCGACCCTCGGCGTCAGCGACAGGATCTGATCGAGCGCCGGGACGAAATCATCGGCGACGGTGCAGCAGATGCAGCCATTGGCCAGCTCGACGATGTTTTCCTCGGGGCAGGTGTCGATGCCGCAGCCTCTCAGGATCTCGCCGTCGATGCCGATGTCGCCGAACTCGTTGACTATGATGGCCAGCCGCTTGCCCCCGGCGTTTTCGAGCAGATGGCGGATCAGCGTCGTCTTGCCGGCGCCGAGGAAGCCGGTGACGACGGTGCAGGGCACGCGGGAGACGGAAGCGGTCATATCTGGTCCTTCAAAAGGTCGAGGGGAGGGACGCGGGCGACGAGGCCGCGCTTCAGGCAATCGGGGCGGCCGCGCCATGGAATGAGGCCGTCGGTCGAGGTGGCGAAGAGCTTTGCGCCAGCGACGAGATCGGCGCCGCTTGTCGCGGTCAGGTCGCCGAAGACATAGCTCCAGCAGCCGTCGCGCAGGATCGCGGCGCTCAGCCGGCGCTTGCAGTTGCCGAGGCATTCGACGGTGCGGATACGGATATTTTCGCCGGAAGCGGCGCGGCGCGCGTCATCGGCAAGCAGTTCGCCGGCGCGGGGATGGCCATCGGAGCCGGTCTCGTCACGGCAGGAGGCGCAGACGATCACGGTAACGCCGGCCAAGGCATCACTATCGCGGGACAATACGTCCGCTGTCTCAGCCGAAAAACTGCTGTCGCGTTTCAAATCAGGCTCCTTGCCCGGAAAACCCGCCAGGCGAATCGGATTCTTCTGTCTTAGACGGCAGGTCTCCTGGCTCGCGGGTCATCGCCTTGGTGCCGCCTTCCCGGGACCGTCCCAGTGGTTTTCGGCCTTGGCTCGTCGCTTACAGTTGCGGGGACAGCCGCGGATTTGAAATCGGAATTTCGCACCGCATTCCCTCTTGGCTCCTCCCTTTGCCGAGAGGAGACCGTCTGGACCGGATTTAGGCTTGTGGAGGCAGTCGTGTCAACGCACGTCTACGAGGCGGCAATGTTGGCGAGCACGGGCCCCAGATCGCCGGCCGGCGTCACCTCGATGCGTTCCAGGCCGAGCCAGCCCTGCATCAGCTTCAATTCCTCGAAAAGCTTAGCAGCGGTTTGCGGCGGGGCGCCGGGCTCGGCATAGGCGGCATGGACGCGCAGCACGCCGGCGGGACGGTCGGCCTTGAGGTCGATGCGCGCCACGATCCTTTCGCCGAGCAGGAACGGCAGCACATAGTAACCGTACTGGCGCTTTTCGGCAGGGGTATAGATCTCGATGCGATAGCGGAAGTCGAACAGTCTTTCCGTTCGGGAGCGCTCGAAGACGACAGGATCGAACGGCGCGAGCAGGGCGCGCGCCTCGATCCGGCGCGGAAAACGGGCGTCCTTGTGCAGATAGGCAGGCTTGTCCCAACCTTCGACGCGAACCGGCAAAAGATCACCTGCCTCGACCAGTTCCTCGATGCGGCCCTTGATGTCGGCGGGAGAGAGACGAAAATAGTCGCGCAGGTCTCCCGCTGTCGCGACGCCGTGGGCGCGGGCGGAAATGCGCAGCAATTCGCGATGCGCATCCTCAGGGGAGGGCACCGGCAAGCTGAGTATTGCCGGCGGCAGCACCCGTTCCGGCAGATCATAAAGCCGCTCGAAGCCACGACGTGATGCCGTGGTGATGCGGCCGGCCCAGAACAGCCATTCAAAAGCGTGCTTGGCGTCGCTCCAGCCCCACCAACCGCCGTTTCCCTTTTGGCCTTCGAGAGCCGACGCGGCGAGCGGGCCGCGCGATACAACCTCGCGATAAATGTCTTCAATGTAAGTGGTGCGTTCGCGCCCCCACTTGGCCAGCCCATTATACATTTCCTCGCCGCGCTCGGCCCGTTCCATGCGCCAGCGCATCAGCGGATAGGTTTCGACCGGTAGAAAAGAGGCTTCATGCGCCCAGTATTCGAAGACCGTGCGCTTGCGCGTCACGGCGGCGTTGTCGAGCAGCGCAAGCGGGTAGGGGCCAAGCCGCGAATAGAGCGGCATATAGTGGGCACGCACCACTGCGCTGACGGAATCGATCTGCAGCAGGCCGGTGCGGGCAAGGACGCGGGCCAGATGGCGGCGATTGGGCGTGCCGTTCGGCCTGACATCGGTAAAGCCCTGTGCGGCAAGCGCGATGCGCCGGGCCATGGCGATCGAGATTTTTTCCTTCATGCAGACGGCACTCTGTTGGCGTTCGACCAAAGGTTGGGGCGATGATTCCGCGCCATGCTAGCAGGGTTTTGGCGGCATCTATGTCAGGAGAGAAAAGTGGAGTAAAAAGTGAAGGAAATCAAACAGGAGCAGATCGGACCAGTTTATCCGGATATGCCGTCCAGCACCGTGTTTTGAACAAGGTTTGACTTGCTTCGCCGAAAGGCCTGCGCTAACCCTCGCCGCGTTGCAGCATAGAGCCCCCTAAAACGGTTCAGTGGCTAAACTGTCACGCTTCCGCAAGTGGGTCCGGTGCTGTAATCAGAGTGGATTGGCCGCCAACGGAAAGCCGCAGCATGAACGCGTTGTTGAGTTCGTACCTGCCCATCGTCCTGTTCATCGGCGTGGCGCTGGTCGTCGGCGTGGCGCTGCTTGCCGCACCCTTCCTGGTGGCCTACCGCAACCCCGATCCGGAAAAGCTTTCCGCCTACGAATGCGGTTTCAACTCGTTCGACGACGCCCGCATGAAGTTCGACATCCGCTTCTATCTGGTGTCGATCCTGTTCATCATCTTCGATCTGGAAGTGGCCTTCCTGTTTCCGTGGGCCGTGTCTTTCAGCCAGATCGGCATGCTCGGTTTCTGGTCGATGATGGTGTTTTTGGCGGTGCTGACCATCGGCTTTGCCTATGAATGGAAGAAAGGAGCGCTGGAATGGGATTGAGCGACAATTCCGGCACGCTCGTCGCGCCGAAGCCAAAAGGCATTCTCGACCCCAGCACCGGAAAGCCGGTGGGGGCGAGTGATCCTTTCTTCCTCGAGATCAACAACGAGCTGGCCGACAAGGGTTTTCTCGTCACCTCGACCGAGGCGCTGATCACCTGGGCGCGCAGCGGCTCGCTGATGTTCATGACTTTCGGTCTTGCCTGCTGCGCGGTCGAGATGATCCACACCTCGATGCCGCGCTATGACTCGGAGAGGTTCGGTGTTGCTCCTCGCGCGTCTCCGCGCCAGTCCGACATCATGATCGTCGCCGGCACGCTGACCAACAAGATGGCGCCGGCGCTGCGCAAGGTCTACGACCAGATGCCGGAGCCGCGCTACGTCATCTCGATGGGCTCCTGCGCCAATGGCGGCGGCTATTACCACTATTCCTATTCGGTGGTGCGCGGCTGCGACCGCGTCGTGCCGGTCGACATCTACGTGCCCGGCTGTCCGCCGAGCGCGGAAGCGCTGCTCTACGGCATCCTTCTGCTGCAAAAGAAGATCCGCCGCACCGGCACGATCGAACGGTGAGCGGGATGATGAGCCTGTCGTTAAATGAACTCTCGAACTATCTCGGAGAGAAGCTGAGCGGCCGGATCGGCGATGCGGTGTTTGCCTATGGCGAACTCACCATCTCTGTCGAGCCGCACGATCTGATCGAGGTGGTAACCTTCCTGCGCGACGATAAAAACTGTCAGTTCATCTCGATCATCGACGTGTGTGGCGCAGATTATCCGTCGCGGGCTAAGCGCTTCGACGTCGTCTACCACCTGCTGTCGCCGAAGCAGAATATTCGCATCCGCATCAAGGTCCAGGCCGACGAGGAAACTGTGGTGCCGTCGATCACCGGCGTTTATCCCGGCGCCGACTGGTTCGAGCGCGAAACCTACGATCTCTATGGCGTGCTGTTTTCGGGCCATCCCGATCTCAGGCGGATTCTGACCGACTACGGCTTCGAGGGTCATCCGCTGCGCAAGGATTTCCCGCTGACCGGCTTCGTCGAGGTGCGTTATGACGACGAAGCCAAGCGGGTCATCTACGAGCCAGTCGAGCTCAAGCAGGAATTCCGTAATTTCGATTTTCTGTCTCCATGGGAAGGTACGGATTACGTGCTTCCGGGAGATGAGAAGGCAAAGCAGTAAATGGCTGAAACCTCCGTTCGCAACTTCAACATCAATTTCGGCCCGCAACATCCTGCGGCGCATGGCGTTTTGCGCCTCGTGCTGGAGCTCGATGGCGAAGTCGTCGATCGCGTCGATCCGCATATCGGGTTGTTGCATCGCGGCACTGAAAAGCTGATCGAAGCCAAAACCTACCTGCAGGCCGTGCCTTATCTCGACCGGCTCGACTATTGCGCGCCGATGAACCAGGAGCATGCCTTCGCGCTTGCCGCCGAGCGTCTGCTTGGCATCGAGGTGCCGAAGCGCGGCCAGCTGATCCGCGTGCTCTATTGCGAGATCGGCCGCATCATGTCGCACATTCTCAATGTGACGACGCAGGCGATGGATGTCGGTGCGCTGACGCCGCCCCTGTGGGGCTTCGTCGAGCGCGAAAAGCTGATGGTGTTCTATGAGCGGGCCAGCGGCTCGCGCATGCATGCGGCCTATTTCCGGCCCGGCGGCGTCCACCAGGACCTGCCGCAGAAGCTGGTCGAAGATATCGGCAAGTGGATCGATCCGTTCCTGAAATCGCTCGACGATCTCGACGCACTGCTGACCGGCAACCGCATCTTCAAGCAGCGCAATGTCGACATCGGCACCGTTTCGCTGGCCGATGCCTGGGCCTGGGGCTTTTCCGGCGTCATGGTGCGCGGATCCGGCGTCGCCTGGGATCTGCGCAAGTCGCAGCCCTATGAATGCTATGCCGAGATGGATTTTGACATTCCGATCGGCAAGAACGGCGACTGCTACGATCGTTACCTCGTGCGCATGGAAGAGATGCGCCAGTCGGCGAAAATCATGCGCCAGTGCGTCGACTTGCTGCTCGGCAAGGAAGGCACAGGGCCGGTGTCGAACCTCGACGGCAAGGTGGTGCCGCCGAAGCGTGCGGCGATGAAGCGCTCGATGGAAGCGCTGATCCATCACTTCAAGCTCTACACCGAAGGCTACCGGGTGCCGGCGGGCGAGGTCTATGCGGCGGTCGAAGCGCCGAAGGGCGAGTTCGGCGTCTATCTCGTCTCGGACGGCACCAACAAGCCCTATCGCTGCAAGCTGCGCGCGCCCGGCTTCGCGCATCTGCAAGCCATGGACTTTTTGTGCCGTGGCCACATGCTGGCCGACGTCACCGCCGTCCTCGGCTCCCTCGACATCGTGTTTGGTGAGGTCGATCGATAAATGTCAGTCCGCCGTCTCGCAGAAGCCAGCCTCCAGCCAGCCTCCTTTGCCTTCAACCGGGCGAATGCGGCAGCGGCGAAGCAATGGATCAAGAAGTATCCGAAGGGCCGCGAGCAGTCGGCGATCATCCCCTTGCTGATGCTGGCGCAGGAGCAGGAAGGCTGGGTGACCAAGGCGGCGATCGAGACGATCTCCGATATGCTCGATATGCCCTATATCCGTGGGCTCGAAGTCGCGACTTTCTACACGCAGTATCAGCTCAATCCGGTCGGCACCCGCGCGCATATCCAGGTCTGCGGCACCACGCCCTGCATGCTGCGCGGCTCGGAAGCGCTGATGGATGTGTGCCGCTCGAAGATCCATCACGATCAGTTCCACACCAACGACAAGGGCACGCTGTCGTGGGAAGAGGTCGAATGCCTCGGCGCCTGCGTCAACGCGCCGATGGTGATGATTTTCAAGGACACGTTCGAGGACCTGACGCCGGAGCGGCTTGCCGAGATCATCGATCTCTACGATGCCGGCAAGGGCGCCTCAGTGACGCCGGGGCCGCAGAACGGCCGCATCACCTCAGAGCCGATCAGCGGTCTGACGACGCTGAAGAACGAAAAGGCAATCCTGAAGACGACACGCGACAGGGAAGCCAAGGCGGCGGCCAAGGCCGCGCAAGGTGCAGCGTCGACTGCCGCCGCGGTGCCGGCTCCGGTCGCGCAGGCACTGGCTGCCCCCGTTGCGCCATCGAAAGCCAGCAAGCCGAAGACCGATGCGCCTGAAACCAGCCCGGCGCTGAGATCGCCTTCGCCGACAAAGGTCGCACCAGAGACGGAAAAGGCGGCGAGCGTCGCCGCACCGCGGCATTCGGCGGCCAACGCCAACAAGGCCGCGCCGGAGGTCGAAAAGGTTTCGAAACAGCGTAGCGGTCCCATAATCAAGGCTGAGCCAGCGGCCGCTTTCAAGGCGCCCGACGCTAAGGGCGCACAGCTCGGCGCAGCCGCCAAGCGTGCCAAGCCTTCGCTCGAGGACAAGAACCGTCCGGCCGGCATCGCAAAGCCGGCACTGGTCGACGACCTCAAGCTGATCTCGGGGGTCGGCCCGAAGATCGAGGGCATCCTGCATTCGCTTGGCATCTTCACTTATGCGCAAGTCGCATCCTGGAAGAAGGCCGAGCGCGAATGGGTCGACGGCTATCTCAGCTTCCACGGCCGCATTCAGCGCGAAGACTGGGTCAAGCAGGCCAAGGCGCTCGCCAAGGGCGGGGTCGCCGAATATATCCGCGTCTTCGGCAAGAAGCCGGTCTGAGGAACGAACAATGCTTCAGGACAGAGACCGCATCTTCAACAACATCTACGGCCGCTTCGACAAGTCGCTGGCCGGCGCAATGGCGCGCGGCGCCTGGGACAACACGCCAGGCATCATCGCCAAGGGGCGCGACTGGATCGTCAACGAGATGAAGGCATCAGGCTTGCGCGGTCGCGGCGGCGCCGGCTTCCCGACCGGGCTGAAATGGTCGTTCATGCCCAAGCAGAGCGACGGCCGGCCGAGCTATCTTGTCGTCAACGCCGACGAATCCGAGCCCGGCACCTGCAAGGACCGCGATATATTGCGCCATGACCCGCACACGCTGGTCGAGGGCTGCCTGATTGCCGGCTTCGCCATGGGCGCGATCGCCGCCTACATCTATGTGCGCGGCGAGTTCATCCGCGAGCGCGAGGCGCTGCAGCGCGCCATCGACGAGGCCTATGAGGCCAAGCTGATCGGCAAGAACAACACGTCCGGCTACGACTTCGACATCTACATGCACCATGGCGCCGGCGCCTATATCTGCGGCGAGGAAACGGCGCTGCTCGAAAGCCTCGAAGGCAAGAAGGGCCAGCCGCGGCTGAAGCCGCCATTCCCGGCCAATGTCGGCCTCTATGGCTGCCCGACGACGGTCAACAATGTCGAGTCCATCGCGGTGGCGCCGACCATCCTGCGCCGCGGTGCGGCCTGGTTCTCGTCCTTCGGGCGGCCCAACAATGTCGGCACAAAGCTGTTCTGCATCTCCGGCCACGTCAACAATCCGTGCACCGTCGAAGAGGCGATGTCGATCCCGTTCCGCGAGCTGATCGAGACGCATTGCGGCGGCATTCGCGGCGGCTGGGACAATCTGCTGGCGGTCATTCCGGGCGGCGCTTCGGTGCCGCTGGTGCCGGCGGAGCAGATCATCGACGCGCCGATGGATTTCGATGCGCTGCGCGACCTGAAATCGGGCCTTGGCACGGCGGCTGTCATCGTCATGGACAAATCGACCGATATCGTGAAGGCGATCGCGCGGCTTTCCTACTTCTACAAGCACGAGAGCTGCGGCCAGTGCACGCCGTGCCGCGAAGGCACCGGCTGGATGTGGCGGGTGATGGAGCGGCTGGTGCGCGGCGAGGCGCAGAAGCGTGAGATCGACATGCTGCTCGACGTGACCAAGCAGGTCGAGGGCCATACGATCTGCGCGCTGGGCGATGCGGCGGCGTGGCCGATCCAGGGCCTGATGCGGCATTTCCGTGGCGAGGTGGAGCGGCGTATCGACGAGTTTTCGCGCAATGCGCATCGGGCAGAGCAGGTGATGGTGGCGGCGGAATAGAAATGAATTCGAAATACGGGCAAGTGCCCGATTTGAAATACGGGTGAGCGCCCGATTTGGAATGCGGGCGAATGCCCGATTTGAGGAAACAGGCTCGGGGCAACCGGAAGAAACGACTAGGAGATCACCAATGTCGCTGCATTCGAGACCCGATCATTTGATGCCAGATTTGGACCCGTTCGAGAAGATGAACCAGGACCTGACCAGGATGATGCCGAAGGAGATGGCGAGCGCCGTCAATCTCCTGGCGCACCCTGTCGCGGGTGCGGCAGCGATGTCGGCGCTCGGCTTCGGCCTTGCCAATCATGCCTTTGGGGTGTGGATGGGCGCGCTCTCGGGTGCTGCCGAGGCCTCGCAGCGCCTCTTCCAACCGATCGTCGACGATTTCGAGGCCAGGGTCGAACGCTTTTCAGAGACAGGGACGAACTCCTCGACCAAGGCGCGCGCGGCGACGAAAACCTTGATCGCCGAGGCGCAGTCCTTCGCCAGGGACGTAACCGATATAGCGGCAACTGCCACAGGCGATGCGCCGAACGTGGCGGATGCGAGCACCGTTGCGGGTGCCGCGCCAACCGGGTTGATGCCGGAGGATTTCAAGCAGCCCAAGGCCATGGATCGTCCGGCAAATCCGGCCAATCTCAAGGCGATATCGGGCATCGGGCCGAAGCTGGAGAAGGTGCTGAACGGCTTGGGCATCTGGACATATGGCCAGATCGCGGCATGGACGCCGGAAGAGATCGCCTGGGTCGACGATTATCTGTCGTTCAACGGCCGCATCGATCGCGACGACTGGCTTGGCCAAGCGGCGGCGCTGGCCGAGGCCAAACATTGAATTCAATACCGCGCGCGGTTTCGGCTGCGCCCGGAAAGAAAGATTGCGGAACGTCCGCAGGGGTTTGAGACGACATGGCAAAGCTCAAGGTCGACGGGAAAGAGATTACTGTACCCGACCACTACACGCTGCTGCAGGCGGCCGAGGACGCCGGCGCGGAAGTGCCGCGCTTCTGCTTCCATGAGCGGCTGTCGATCGCCGGCAATTGCCGCATGTGCCTGATCGAGGTGAAGGGCGGGCCGCCCAAGCCGCAGGCATCCTGTGCCATGGGCGTGCGCGACCTGCGCCCCGGCCCGAATGGCGAAACGCCGGAAATCTTCACCAACACGCCGATGGTCAAGAAGGCCAGGGAAGGCGTGATGGAATTCCTGCTGATCAACCATCCGCTGGATTGCCCGATCTGCGACCAGGGCGGCGAGTGCGACCTGCAAGACCAGGCGATGGCGTTCGGCGTCGATTCCTCGCGCTATCACGAGAACAAGCGGGCGGTCGAAGACAAATATATCGGGCCGCTGGTCAAGACGATCATGAACCGCTGCATCCATTGCACGCGCTGCGTCCGCTTCACCACGGAGATAGCCGGCATTTCCGAGCTCGGCCTGATCGGCCGCGGCGAGGACGCCGAGATCACCACCTATCTCGAAAGCGCGATGACCTCGGAACTGCAGGGCAACGTCATCGACCTTTGCCCGGTCGGTGCGCTGACCTCCAAACCCTACGCCTTCCAGGCGCGGCCATGGGAGCTGACCAAGACCGAATCCATCGATGTGATGGATGCCGTCGGCTCGGCGATCCGCGTCGATTCCAGAGGCCGCGAGGTGATGCGCATCCTGCCGCGCACCAACGAGGCGGTGAACGAGGAGTGGATTTCCGACAAGACCCGTTTCATCTGGGACGGCTTGCGCACGCAGCGCCTCGACCGGCCATACGTACGCAAGGACGGCAAGCTGACCCCGGCAAGCTGGACCGAGGCTTTCTCCGCGATCAAGGAAGCGGTGTCGAACGCAACGCCTGACAAGATCGGCGCCGTTGCAGGCGATCTCGCCGCCGTCGAGGAGATCTATGCGCTGAAGCTGCTGATGGCCTCGCTCGGCTCGAAGAACACCGACTGCCGCCAGGATGGCGCGGCGCTCGATCCGTCGCTCGGCCGGGCAAGCTATATCTTCAACCCGACCATCGAGGGCATCGAGCAGGCCGACGCGGTGCTGATCATCGGCGCCAATCCGCGCTTCGAGGCGTCCTTGCTCAACGCCCGCATCCGCAAGCGCTGGCGGGTTGGCAACCTGCCGGTCGGCGTCATCGGCGATGTCGGCGACACGCGCTACGACTACGAGCAGCTCGGCGCCGGGCCGGAATCGCTGAAGGATCTGGCCGACGGCAATGGCAAGTTCTTCCAGGTGCTGAAGAAAGCGACGCACCCGCTGATCATAGTCGGCCAAGGCGCGCTGGCGCGCTCGGATGGCGCGGCCGTGCTCGGCCAGGCGGCCAAGCTTGCCATCGCCGTCAATGCCTCGAGAGCCGACTGGAACGGCTTTGCGGTGCTGCACACTGCGGCGGGCCGGGTCGGCGGTCTCGATGTCGGTTTCGTGCCGGGCGAGGGCGGCAAGAACGTTGCTGGCATGCTGGGCGACACGGACGTGCTGTTCCTGCTCGGCGCCGACGAGATCGACATGGCCAAGACCGGCGGCGCCTTCGTCGTCTATATCGGAACGCATGGCGACCAGGGCGCGCACCGCGCCGACGTCATCCTGCCGGGCGCCGCCTATACCGAAAAGTCGGGCACCTACGTCAACACCGAGGGCCGCGTGCAGCAGACCAACCGTGCCGGCTTCGCGCCAGGCGATGCGCGCGAGGACTGGGCGATCCTGCGGGCGCTGTCGGATGTGCTGGGCAAGAAGCTGCCGTTCGATTCGCTGCCGCAGCTTCGCGCAAAACTCTATTCTGAATACCCGCATCTGGCCCGCATCGACCAAGTCGCGGCCGGCAACGCCGATGATATCGCCGGGGTGGCGAAGCTCGGCGGGCGGCTGAACAAGGGTACCTTCACCTCGCCGGT
>NZ_RZTA01000156.1:0-11901 GCF_004023115.1 Mesorhizobium sp. M6A.T.Cr.TU.017.01.1.1 | reverse complement strand
AATCCATGCAGCGCGCGGCCTGCTTCTCGACCTCCTTGTCCGACATCGGCAGCGTGAATTCGCGAAAATGCCGGATGCGGTCGGAAGCCGGCTGGTACTTGTGCACCTGCCGGTCGATCTCAAGAAACCCTGTTACCTTGCCCATAGTCCAGTTCCTGCTGTCCAGATGGCGCGCCTGGCGACGCCCTGCAGCTGGATCAGATGGGGCATCCCGTCCACACATGGGCCGCACCAAGTTGCCCAAAATTCGACTATGTACACTTGCCGGGCTCAAAGCTCGTGAGGGGCTCGCCATGCAGCCAGTTCTCGACTCTAATCGAAGGAGCCGGGGACTCCATCTGCAATACCACGTTGCGGTCCAAAGCTATTTCCAAAGGTTTCTGCACGAGCTGGTTTCCTCTCAGAGACGGCACACGGGTTCAGGGAGGAGCGCATCGCTCGTCTTGCCCCATTGAGTGCAGTCACAGTCACTCAGTCTCAAAAGCCATGCCAACGCGCTCAGCGCGCAGTTAGCGCCCATTGCTTCGAAAAACCTCGTCAGTGCCCAGATGTTGGTTGTAATGAACCTGACATTTGTCTGACGCTGTCAGCTTTTGGACACGCGATCACGCGCTTCGTGCCGCCAGAAGGCCAGGCCGAGCCCTGTGTTGCCAGCGGTCGCTTCGATGATTGTACCGCCCGGCGCGAGCTGGCCACGCTGTTCGGCATTAACGATCATCGACAACGCAATGCGATCCTTGATCGATCCGCCGGGATTCTGGCTTTCGAGCTTGACGAAGAGACGACACCTGCCGGTATCGAATCTCTTCAGTTCGACGACCGGCGTCTCCCCAATCAGATCGAGCACTGACAAATGGCGGACGCAGGCGAGAGGACGCCTTTGTCGACGGTCGGCGGAACATCTCGAGGCTCATGCGGCTGCGGTCTCCAGAATGTCGGCATAGTGCCGTGGCGCAATATCGGGATGCGAGCGCAGTCGGCTCTTCAGCAGTTGCGGAACAGTGGATTGTCGGGGTCGCTGGCGGGGCACCCGCTTCGGCAGCCAGTTCAGGCGGCAGGTCAAGAAACCGTATGTCGGCATCAAGCCGCGCGCCGAAGAAGAAGGGAATCGAAACAGTGCCCTTCGAAAGACCCAGGGCGACGGAAATCATTGCATCGGGCGAGTTCATGCGCCTGAAGCAGCGCTGGCTGCAACTGCTTCATAGCGACAGGCGGGCGGAGACTCTAGCGGGGCTTTCGCCGCTTGGTTGATTGAGGCTCTCGACGAAGCCACTAAGATTCGGCGGCCGATAATAGCTTGCTGCTCATTGGGACGCCGACCAACGCCGGGATTGAGAAAGGCAACCCTGCCCCACAAGGCGGGTGTCACACGTGCGGTGCGTCCGCTCGTCGCGCCGGATGGTCTTTGAGACCTGGGTTCACGGCTATTCAGATGCACCCCTGTCGGCTTTTCGGTGCAGGCCGCCAGGCGGCGTGTTGCAGCAGCGGCAATTAGTTTGAGAGCGTGCGAGCACGGGGCTGCATAGTGAGATCATTTGCCGGCGTGGGACCAAGGTGTGGCGCAGCCTTAGAGAACTCAACACCGAGACCGGAGCAACGGAGACGGCTCTTTCGTCGAGACAGTTTAATTTGGAACATTATTTCTATGTTTTAGTCGATTATCTTGTTCAATAGCTCTGTCGACTAGCGGTGAGACTTTTCAACGCAGCGCGGACATCCGCTGGCCGGATGTGACTTGCTATCCCTTTCAAGATAAAACAGGAGACCCGCATGAGCAATCCAGTCCTCGTCAACCGGACCATTCCTGACTCCGACGTTGTACCGCTGACCAGCCGTGTTGGAGCTGAAATCAGAGGCGTTCGCCTTGGCGGAGACCTTTCGGACGCAGCGATAGCAGCCATCAACCAGCTTCTTCTAAAACACAAGGTGATCTTCTTCCGCGGCCAGGAGCATCTCGACGATGCGGAGCAGGAATTGTTCGCGCGGCGTCTGGGTAACCTTGTACCTCATCCCACGCAGGGGCCGGCAGCCGGCACGGCCTCAATCCTCAATCTCGATTCCGGCCGTGGCGGTGGCAGGGCAGACCAGTGGCATACCGATGTGACTTTCGTCGATGCCTATCCGAAATTCTCGGTCCTACGTGGCGTCGTCATTCCGGCGGCGGGGGGCGACACGATCTGGTCCAACACGCACGCCGCGTACGAGAATCTGCCAGCGCCGCTCAAAATATTGGCGGACAATCTGTGGGCTATTCATAGCAATGCCTACGACTACGCAGCCGTGCGCCCGCGCGCCACAGCCGAAGAGAAGAAGCACTTCGAGGAAGTCTTCACATCGACGATCTACGAGACCGAGCATCCGGTCGTGCGCGTCCATCCGGAAACCGGGGAGAAGTCGCTGCTGCTCGGCAATTTCGTGCAGCGCCTCGTCGGCCTTTCCAAGAGCGATTCCGCCAAACTCTACGAGGTGTTCCAGTCCTACGTCACTGCCCCGGAAAATACCGTGCGGTGGCGCTGGCAAGTAGGCGACGTCGCTATCTGGGACAACCGTGCTACCCAGCATTATGCGGTCAACGACTATGGCGACCAGCACCGGGTTGTGCGTCGCGCTACGGTTGACGGTGACGTTCCGATCGGCGTCGACGGTCGCCGCAGTATAACCCATGTCAAGGCAGCCAAGCCGGCGGCGAAGGCAGCCTGACCGTCTGAACAGGGTAAAGATGAAAACTTCGTATCGCCGCGGCCATATCGCGCTGCTTAACCGCCCCACAAAGCCTTATGATTTCCGAGAAGCAAGGCGAGTTGCGGGCTCGAGGCTTGGCCCGAAATCGAGGTCCTGCAGCGTGGCGCATGGCTCGAGTCGCTGCTCGTGGCCCCGCTGCAGCGGTACAGGTCCCCCACCGCCCCACCATCTCGCCCGCCCTGCACCTCGGATAGCGATTATTCACCGTTTGTTCATTATGATAGCGCACGATCATAACTGGACATGCTGGTAGCTCGTACATGCCTGAAGGCCCTGCGCGCCGACCCAGCGCCGGGGCCTTTTTACTTCCGCAAAATCGATTCCAGCAACGCGGGCACTTCGCAGGATGTCGCAATCCCGCGCTTGCGATGATACGCCGTACAGCGAATTGCGCGAGTCAAACGAATTTGGGTTTCTCAAATATAGAATCGTCGATACCGATCCTGATGGATCGAGCCTCGACGACGAAGTCAACCATCTTCAAACGGAATTATTCAACATTGCCGAGAGCTCCCGGTGTGCCGTCGAAGCTGACATTCGGGAGGTCAGCGGTCACCAACGATCATGGTGATCGCCAGCATCTTTCGTATTCACATGACCGTCGGCCTGGTACTTTCCCGAGGCCATGACATGAGTGGGTCTTCCAAGCACCGATTTGGCCCGGTAGGATTTGCAGGGGGCGCGGACAAGCGGATGAACAAACGGAATGATGCTGGAAAACTGCGCGCGCCTGCTGGGATTTAGCAGACCGTCGATAGGAACATAGCCCTGGTCGACGGCTTTCTGAAGGGCAAGAGTTTCGCCGACCTGGCTCAGGAACATGGCTTGTCGACAACGAGGGTGCGCCAAATCATCGAGAAGGCCGATCGGCTCGTGGGCGGCGCATTCAGACCAAGACTGAAACGTCCAACGCCTCGCCTCGATCCGATTTCATGGTCGACTATCCCTATGTGTGCAAATTGGCCGAGAAGCACCGGCTGGGTAGCGTCACGCCGCATCATTCTTTGCGGAGCTGGAGCGCGCGGGATCGCTGGAGCGGCTGGTGAAAGCGGTTGCCGGGGCGCACGCCAACAACAACACGTGAGCTGGCGCCTCGTGTGGCAAAAGGAGAGGGCGAGAGCCCATGGCCTGCAATGAAGCGATCAAGCATTGCGATCGTGGAACCAAGCTGCCTAGTCGACCATCCGGACCGCGGCCTTCAATGCCAGCTCGCCTTGGAATCGGCCTTCCAGGAATTGGCTGAGCGCGCAGCGGAATCCGGCTGGACCGAGGAGATAGCCACGCGCTCCTCGAACTCGCCGGCGCGCGCCTCAGGAGCGACTCCGCCAATGACGAGACTGAGAGGACGATTAATCGTGCCAGGGCAACGAGAGAGCGGCAGGTTCAAGAAGCTTCGCCTGACCCGATAGGAACGTCGCTGCGCCAATAAAATTGGCGGTGAAGGCTGACCGCGGCCGAGTCGGGCAAGCGAGCGAAGTGCTGAAATAAGGGCGTGAGAATCCAAGACATCGTTTGTAGAGAGCATCGAGCTTCGCGAGATTGTGGTACAGGATCGACCGCAGGTGTTCTCGGAGCGCTCGCAGAACCCGGGATTCTTCCGCGGCACCCGCCAAGGCGAAGAACGGTCAGAGTTGCACGATAACGCTTAAAAGCGAGCCTTCCTCCGAAAGTCTGCGCGCGCAGTTCCACGGTCCGATGCGCTTTCATAGCTATTCCAATCGCCGCGCCCATTCTCTCCCGGATCAGGTCCAGCGGGTCTGCAGTGCATGCGCCCCCAAAGTGGACGCCATTGGGCCGGGTGAACCGGGCTCGATTGCGCGCCGAAGGCCCGTTCCAGGCCCGGAAATCCGGGTCCGTCAGGGCGAGCGCGTGCGGGTCGAGGTAGAGAACGGCCTTGCCGAGAAAACGACCGTGCACTGGCATCGCGTGCGTGTGCCACATGCCATGGATGGCGTGCCTCACCTCACGCAGAAGCCGATTGGAGCGGGCGAGCGCTTCGTCTACGAGTTCGACGCCGTCGACGTCGGCATCTGCTGGTATCACCCGCACCAGCGGAGCTTCGAACAGGTCGGGCGCGGACTTTATGGTCCGCTGATCATCGAGGAACCGAAGGCGGTGCGGGCCGATCGCGAGGTGACCTGGATGCTCGGTGACTGGGGGCTGACGAAATCTGGCGCAATCAGCGAGGATTTCGGCAAACGGCACGACATTCACCACAATGGCCGCGTGGGCAACACGGTTACCATCAATGGCCGCGTGCCGGATACCTTTGCGGTCAGAAAGGGCGAGCGCATCCGGCTGCGGCTGATCAACGCCGCCAATGCACGCATCTTCAGTCCCGACTTCACGGGTTTTCGGCCGGCCGTCATCGCGCTCGACGGCCAGCCGGTGACGCCACACGCGCCGGAGGCGGGTGGTGCTGGGTCCCGCAATGCGCACCGATCTGATCCTAAGACATGACGGGCAAGCCGGGCAGCCGGATTTCAATCTTCGAGCGGTTCTACGCGGGGCTGGAATATGAGCTCGTCGATCTTGTTTATTCCGACACTCCGCTTAGGGCACGTGTGCCTGATTGGCCGCTGAACCTGCCGACATTCCGCTGCCGGAGCCGGACCTCGATACAGCGTCCCGCAACGAAGTCGTCTTCACCGGCGGCATGATGGGCGAGATGGTGGCGCAGGACATGGGTGAAAGCATGGGTCCGGGCGCATGATGCAGGACGATGAATTCCGGCACCGCCTGGTTCATCAACGGCGTCGCCGCCGACGAGGCCAATCACGACATGAAGCCGGGGCTGACGCTCTTGCGGAATAAGAGCCACGTCATCGCCACGACCAACGCAACCGCGTGGCATGATCCGATCCATCTGCACGGCCATTCCTTCCGGGTGATTTCCCGCAACGGCCAGCCCACCCCACGTCGCGAATGGCAGGACACGGCGCTGGTTTCGCCGCGCGAGAAGGTCGAGATCGCCTTCGTCGCCGACAATCCCGGCAATTGGATGTTCCACTGCCACGTTCTCGAACACCAGGCGGCCGGTCGCCTGACCAGTCCACAAGCCGAAGGAGAAGCAAAAATGTCCAATACCCTGATAGCTCTTGTCCTCGCCTCGATCCTGTCAGGCGCCGCTCCGGCGTTCGCCGGCGAAAGGACGTCACGCTCTACAAGAACCCGCAATGCGGCTGCTGCGAAGGTTATGCCGGCTATTTGCAGGAAACGGCTTCGCTGTCACCGTCAAGGCCGACTCACGACCTTTTCGCCATGAGCCGCGAAGAGGGCATTCCGCCGGAAGCCGATGGCTGCCTTCTCTCGTTCATCGACGGCTATGTGGTGAGCGGCCATGTGCCGGTCGGCACGGTCAACAAGCTCTTGACCGAGCGGCCCGACATCAAAGGGCATGACGCTGCCCGGCATGCCGATGGGCTCCCCCGGCATGAGTGGCACGAAGGAAGCGCCCTTCGAGATTCTCGAAATCCGGAAGTCTGACGGGACCGGCGGCGTCTACGCCACGGAATAGGAGGCTTCGATGATGGAATGCATGAGCGGCATGATGATGTTCGGGATGGGCCTGGTGTGGCTGCTTGTCGTCGTCGTGCTCGTCCTCGGGACGGCCGCGCTGATCAAGTACCTGTTCTCCAGCGGCGGCAAAGGAGAAGGGCGTCGGTCCTCTTATCGATGCGTGGCCGCGGCAGGCCTCGGATTGGTCTGGACATTGCCTTGGCTCGCCAACCGGATGGCCGGTGGCGGCGCCCCGGCCGCGGCGATAGCGCTAGGCAAGACGGTTTTAGCCAGGCGAAGGTCAGCGCGATTGGAAAGCCCGCTGCCTTCGGGACGCATGCCGGCGCCGGGACCGGCCGCGGTCGTCGGCGGCGGCTACCAGAGCGACATGCCGGGCTTCGGGAATGTCCTCACCGACGAGGAGATCCGGGCCGTTCTGGCCTTCATCAAAAGCACATGGCCCGAGCGGGAACGCGCCTATCAGGCAGATGAGCCGCCGGGAGCGGGAGCAGACACAGTGAGACCAATCCTAGCCGCGGAGCCCTCGAACGCCCCCAACCGGAATGCATTGTCCATGAAAGCGAAACCGTCGCTTGCGATTCAATTTCTGGCGCTGATCCTCGCGACCTCCGCGCTGGCCCACCATCCGGGCGCCGATCTCGACAAGATGAGGGACAGCGCGGAGAGGTTCTTCCAGGCGATCGACGAGCAGGCCGCGCCGCCTTTCGAACTGGCCGACGCGGACGGAAGGGCCGTCCGCCTTTCCGATTTCTCCGACAAGATCGTGGTGCTCTACTTCATGACGAGGTAACCTTGGAAGAAGAAGGCGACGGCCACTGGCGGCAGGATGGCAAGCACGCTGGCCGCAAAAAGCGGCCCATACTCATAGAAGCGGGCCGGTTCTGTCGCAAATCGTGCTTTTGGCCACAACTGGACGCTTTCGCGCGCTTATGGACCAGCTCACATGTCCAACAACGCAAGCAGATGACAGGGCTCGACGTGCCCCGGGGTGGCGCCCTACTTCCACGCTCGCACTGTCACACTCCCGCCGAAAGGCGGGTTTAGTGAGTTATGGCAGTGACTGTGCCACCAGTCCAAACGTCGAGTTTCGCGGCAACTTCGACGCTTTCCTTAGCTGACTTGCCCAAAACCAGCGCGGCCAAAGCATACTGCTTGCCGCTCCCGATGGCATAATATTCACCTTTCACGGGATCACTTGGCAGCCAATTGCCGTCCAACAATACGGCTTCCCCATTTTTGCGCACTATCAGCGCCTCAAATTCAAAATTGTCGTCGTTGCGCGGCACAGGAATATCAGAAACATCCATGCCCTTCTCAACCCAGTCTCGAACGGCCTTTGGAATACCCAAGGACGAAGAGGAAACGCCGATGAGTGTGCCGTCGCATAAGCGAAACACCTTCGTTTTCTCACCGACGGATACTGAGTCAAAACCCAAGGCTCGGCCGTCGCCAGCCATGGTTCCGTTCCTGTAAGCTATTGTTGTCATTGGCACCCTTCTATCGCTACATCAAACTTCAGGACCTTGCGCATGTCCCCTGTGTCAAGGTCACTGACCGACGGCCTATTTGCCTGATACACGATACAGGCTGCGCTCCTTGAGTTCGCGCACGGGTGGCCGTCATCTTGCCGCCTTCGCGCAATGCCTTGAACAGGCCGAGTCTGTCCCCCAGCGGGAATGACAACCACCTCCATGTCGTTGAAAAGCAGGAAATCCGTCACTTTGCCTCGTCGGTAACGGGCGGAGCCGGAGCGGTCGTCACCGGGCAAGCGCGGTCGCAGTAGGTATCCTGGGCAGCCCGTCAGACATGGATGGCTCCGGTTGTGGTGACGGGGAGGGCGATAAGCAAGTTCGGGCCAAGTGATTGTTCCGCGGCTGTATGTTTTGGTGAGGTGATCATGCGACTTCTTGTTGGTCGGTCACGTGTTTGCGGATAACCAGCATGCGCTGTGCCAAATGAGAAAACCATTTAAAGTCAATCCAGCAGATCTGACTGTATTCCGACATTGTCGGAAATTGGACATCGCCGAACGCGAGCGCTCGGGGCTTGTGATGATACTTGGGCGTGCTGCTTCGGAGGAGGGATGCGCCTCGTACCGGCCGCGAAGCCTTCCTGCATTTAAGGCGCCAGATCAATTGAACGCGCATACCAGTCAGCCGTCCCGTCGTTTAGTCCAAATGGCGATCCATCTCAGCGCGCTCACGCCATCCACCTTTCTGCGCGACCCAAGCTAAACACGCTCGGCGATGATTAGGATACCGACTACATCTGGACCCGCCCGGCCCTGCTCGCCTGCGAGACTTGAGGCGTTCGTCGATCGGATAGAGGTTTCGATTCAGGAGACGTGCTTCGTGATGCGGCCATGATAGGCCGGTCCCTCACCGACTGCCGCACGCTCGGAAGAAGCCAAGGTAGGCGACAAGCCTCTGTGGATCGCTGAAGCGCCGAATGTTGCCGATTGCCGCGGCAACGTTCGCACCCACGGTGACGTCGGAGGCAACGTCATCAGGCGACGGATTGTCGGATCCTAGTGGGCATGCACCGCGATATCCGCCTCGACCACCGTCAACGCCTCGTTGATCTGATTGATCAAGCCGAGGTGGCACTCGATGGCGGCGCGCTCAAGGAGCAGCATGCGAACACCTGCTCCTAGCGCCGCTCCTGGAGTCCTATTTCCGCCGGCGCCTGACGAAGCAGCGCAATGCGACTCCCGCGACCGTGGCCAGCTATCGCGATGCCTTGCGCATGCTGATCCTCTTTGCCGCCGCCCGATTGCGGAAGAAGCCGGCGGCGTTGGCGCTCGAAGAGCTGATCGAGATCTCGTTTCGCTTTTCTCGACGAACTCGAGGAGAAGCGGAACAATTCCGTCACCACGCGCAACGCCCGCTTGGCCGCGATCCGATCTTTCTTCCGCCACGTCGCTGCCGCCGACCCGGCATCCTTCGGCGTCGCCCAACGCGTGCTGACGATTCCCATTAAACGGACGCACATTGACGTGACGTACCACCTCACCACGGCCGAAGTGGACACCCTCATCGCGGCGCCCGATCCAAAGACGCCCCGTGGTCGGCGCGACGAGCCTTTCTGCTCTTCTTGGCACGGACCGGCGCCCGGGCCTCCGAAGCCACCGGCGTCAACGCAAACGACCTTCAGTTGGAGCGGCCGCACCCACAAGTGCTGCTGCGCGGCAAAGGGCGTAGAGACCGCGTCGTCCCCATTGCTAAGGACCCGGCTGCGGGCGCTGACATCCTTGTTGAGCCAGCGCGGGATCGCCCATCACGAGCCGCGACCGATATTCCTCGGCGCCCGCAACGAGCGCCGGGCCTACCAGACCGGCTTTGGCCGACAAGCCCATATCGCCGCACATCTTCCGGCACTCCCTCGCCATGAAGCTTCTCCAGTCCGGCGTGGACCTTTTGACGATCCAAGCCTGGCTCGGGCATGCACGGGTCGCCACGACCCACCGCTATGCCACAGCGGATGTAGAGATGATGCGCAATGGACTTGAGAAGGCGGGCGTCACCGGCGATCACGGCGTGCGTTTCCGACCAAATGACTCCGTTCTGCAACTGCTGAACTCCATCTGAATCTTTATGTGGCGGAGGCAAGCTGGGTTTGGCCGGTCCGAAGGGGTCAGGGCGGCTCCGCCACATAATCTCGCCCGACGCATAAATGCGGATCCCGGCCCGATGTCTCCTGAACCTGCAGAGCGAGACCCTGCATTCCGCGACGCATATCGGTCCGGCCCACCGCCAACCAGATCCGCACCTGGCTCGGGACCGGGATCATGACACGCCCCGCGCCTTCACCATCGCCGCTGCCAGTGTTGGCGGCGTGGTCAGTGGAATCCGCAGCCGCACCTTGCCGGCGACCTCCAGCTCGATCACCACTGGCGGCCGGAGCGGCTGGGCGCGTTCGTCAAGAACGTCTTCAGTTGCCGGCTGCCCGGTCTCAGGTCGAAACAGCTCGTTGCGCCAGTATCGGCTGCTGGGGCGCGACGCTGTGTCACAGGAAGAAAGGAAGGTCACCTTGGAGCTCAGGTCAGTCGCCCCTCGGGCTTTTTGCCTATGGCGGCAAAGGGCTCAAGCAAGCCCGAGCTTTTTCCTGAGCTCGGCGTTTTCTTTCCGGAGCCGGTCAGCGAGGAGCTTCTTCAGACGGGCGTTCTCTTCTTCAAGCTTCACAAGATCCTTGAGCTCATCGCTCTGTGTTGTCTGCCCAGCAGCCCTTTTCCAGTGATAGTACGTCTGTTCCGATATTCCAGCGTTCTGAACGGCTGCCTTGATACTCTCTCCCCGTCCGATCTGCTTCTCGATCTCGCCGAGCTTCTGGGCACGCTCGTTCTCAGAGTAATTTCTCCGCGCTGCCCGGACTGTAGGCGAAGCGATCGCTTTAGATGAAGACGCCTGAAGAGCCGAGCTGGCGGCGCTGGTTCGTATAGCACCTGCGCGCTGCGCGGTCCGCTTCCGCGTCTTCGGCGCCTTTATATCGGGTGTCTGTTCCTTCACGGGCACCTCGCCTGCTGCCTGGGTTGCCTCAGTTTCCTTAAGGTTGGACATCAGAAACTCCCTGCGATTTCAAACATCTATTCTAGCACGCAGCATCTAGAACTTATGGGCTTTGTCAACTGCGGCCACAAAACCGTGCTCGCCAATGTCGCCGTCCGACGCGTTAACATGATGCCAGTAACTGCGGCAATGCAATCGGTTCGCAATCCGCAACAAAGAGTATCGGCTGGATGTGCACGACGCCCCAGTCTCTGAAACAGCGTAGCCGCCCGGTAAGAGCCGCTTTCAGTCTGCCTTAGAAACAAGGTGGTCGGTCGCCACTCCCGCGCATACTATCCGTCTACTCTTGCTCCTCGCACGGCGCCAGGTCCTCGTCATCGATGCCGGGCAGCGTCGCAGCGGCTAAGCCAGCCACTCGCATTGCTCCCTGACAGGATGGTGCCGATCCTGCTGAGATCGCATGCTGGCGCGACGTTGCTTTGCGGCCACCGTCGCGCCTGCCCGTGAACTGTTCGCGCCTGTGCTCATGCTCGCCTTGACACCCTCGATGGGTCCATCCGGGATGGTCAACCATCCGGAACATAGCGGGCAGGCGGGCATCTTCACCAGCAGTCTCTGTGTCGCTCTCGTGGCGGCAAACAAGATCGAGGCTGGCGGGGTGATGATCAACGGTCCTCGAACTATCGATTTTGATCGCGGTGGCCGTTCAGTGCGTTCAAGCACGAGGCGCCGTTAGACGGCACCGCAGCATCATAGCGAAGTGCCATGCAGGACGACTCCCTGCAGCATCGTCTCGCGCAGCCAAACACTTGCCGGATCACTGTTGTGAACGGCCGGGCGTTTGACGGCCTGTGACGCGAAAAGGCAACGGAAGATCTAGCATTTATGGGGGAAATGTTTTTTCGGAGTGCTTGACCCGCAGGAAGGGCAGGGCATGACTGCCTATCGCCCGACCCGGCAAGGCCGCACTCATGACCGGCTGGGCTCGGATCCTGCATGCCGCGCCCGTGAGGTTGCGCTCTGTCGGGAGTGCGTCGAGCACAACGAGGAGATGTAGTTCACGACCTTTGAAACGCGTGGTCAACTATCCAAAGTGTGGATGCCTTTCATCGAAACAAACGATTTCATCAATGTT
>NZ_RZTA01000155.1:0-12090 GCF_004023115.1 Mesorhizobium sp. M6A.T.Cr.TU.017.01.1.1 | reverse complement strand
CCCTAAACGCTGGGCGCCAAATGTAAATAACGCACTATTCTGAAACCAGGTCCCCGCCATGAAAGATGTCGTCTCACGCTGCCCGATCGAAGAAACCATGCGTGTGCTCAGCGGTCGCTGGCCCACTTTGCTGCTTTACTATCTGAAAGACGGGACCAAGCGCTTCAGCGATCTGAGGCGTGACAACCCGACCGTATCGCACCGCATTCTGGCGCTGGAACTGCGCAAGCTGGAAGAGGCCGGGATCGTGCGGCGAACGGCGCATGCCGGCTATCCGCTACGCGTGGACTACGACCTCACAGCGCCTGGCCTGAAGCTTGTGCCGCTCATCGACGCCCTGGGCGACTGGTGGGAAGTTACCGAGGACGATCGGGCCGGCCGGGTCGGGTCGGCGGCGGAAGCCAGGCTGGTGAAGGCGGCCTAGTGGTGAAAATCTGACGCTTGATAGCCTGAGGCTGGGCAACCGCTTTGGGTAGGATCTGCCGGCCGGGTCGGATACCGGAATGCGCAGGCAGCGCCAGAAGCGCGGGTAGCGCCAGAGGCCGTCATTGCCGAATTGTGCCGTCACGACACTTTGCTCACCGTCACCGGCGTGTATCGCCTTCAACCCTCAGGAGTTTCGTGGCCGCATGACGCGCATCCGCATCCAGGTCGATCTTGCTGCGTGACTTCAGATCGAATCGTACCGTAACGGTCAACGAGCGCGCATGCAGTACTTCGTCCAGCGTACCACGCATTTCATGCAGATAAGTCAGCGACGACCTCCCGACCTTTTCGACAACGGTGCGGACGGTGATCAGCGTTCCCGCCGCGGTTTCATGCGTGTAGTCGATCTCCATCCTGACGTCCGCCCAGCCGAGTGACGGCGTCAGACGGGGATCGGCAATCCTGCCGAGTAGCTGGAAACTGGCGTCGTCGAACATGGCGACGTAGTGACGGACGTTGAGGTGGCCCATCGCGTCGCACATCCAAGGATGCACCACGCCGACATAGGTTTCGATGCCGGGGGCCGTCAAAACCCGACCTCGTTTGCGCCCTTGAGATCCAGCAGCTGACGGGCTTCGTCCGGCGTTGCGATTTCAAGCGACAATTCGTTGAGGATCCGCTTTATCTTGGCAACCTGCTCGGCATTGCTCCTGGCGAGCGTGCCCTTGCCGACATAAAGGCTGTCTTCCAAACCGACGCGCACATTGCCGCCCATGATCGCGCCCATCGTGCAGAGGCTCATCTGGTGCTTGCCTGCGGCAAGGATCGACCAGAGATAGTCGTCTCCGAACAGTCGCTCCGCCGTCCTGCGCATGTGCATCATGTCTTCTGGGTCGGCGCCGATTCCGCCCAGAAGTCCGAAGATCGTCTGAACGAAAAGCGGCGGTTTCAGCAGCTTCCGGTCGAGAAAGTGCGCAAGCGTGTAGAGGTGACTGACATCATAGCACTCGAACTCGAACTTCGTGCCATAGGCTTGGCCGACCTCGACGATGATGCGCTCGATCTGCTCGAACGTGTTGGAGACGATGCCCTTCTTCGTATCTTCCAGGTAGCCCTTCTCCCAGTCGTACTTCCATTCGGTATATTTCGGCGCGATGTGGTGCAGGGCGAAATTCATCGATCCCATGTTGAGCGAGCAGAGTTCCGGCTTCGAAGCGTGAGCGGCCTCAAGGCGCTCTTCAAGGGTCATCTTCAGCCCGCCGCCGGTGGAGATGTTCATCACGGCGTCGGTCTGCTGCTTGATGCGCGGCAGGAAGTCCATGAAGAGCTTGGGATCGGGCGTCGGTTTGCCCGTCTCGGGGTCGCGGGCATGCAGATGGATCACCGAGGCGCCGGCTTCGGCGGCGCCGACGGCCGCATCGACGATCTCGGACGGCGTTATCGGCAGATACGGGCTCATCGTCGGTGTGTGGATCGAGCCGGTGACCGCACAGGTGATGACGACTTTCGGCGATTTCTTCATGGTTGGAGTCTCCCTTGTCTGCCTTTTGTTGTTATCTATCGAGCGCGAGGCAATCCTCGCGACCACAGCCCAACCGAACCGCCTCGCCCGCATTGAGTTCGAGGTGAGACGACGATGCGGCAAGCTTGACAATGAATTTCAGGCCGCTCTCCGTCACTGCGACGAGCCGGATGTGATCGCCGACATAGACGGATTGGACGACGGTCGCCGCAATCACGTTGAGAGCGGTGGCGCCATCCTGCAACATGGACATGCGCTCCGGCCTGATCGACAGCGTCACCCTGGCGCCCGCGGAGAGCGTCGCGCCGTAGGACATGGCGTTCAACACCATATCGCTGTCATCGAGATGGACGGCCACGCCACCATTTTCACCGCCGGTAAGCACGGTGCCGGACATGCGGTTGTTCTCGCCGATGAAGCTTGCGACAAAGCTGGCCGCCGGACGCTCATACAGTTCGCGCGGCGTCGAAAGTTGCTCGATGCGGCCGGCGCTGAACACCGCGATCCGGTCCGACATGGTGAGCGCTTCGGTCTGGTCGTGTGTCACATAAACGAAAGTGACGCCAAGCCGGGCATGGATGTCCTTGATCTCGAACTGCATCTGCTCGCGCAGCTGCTTGTCGAGGGCGCCGAGCGGTTCGTCCATCAAGACAAGGTTTGGCTCGAAAATCAAAGCGCGGGCAACGGCGACGCGCTGTTGCTGTCCACCCGAAAGCTGCGCCGGACGCCGATTGCCGAATTCGGGCAGCTGAACCATGTCCAGAACGTTCCTGACGCGTCGCGTGACCTGCTCGCGGCCGAGCTTGCGGACTTCGAGCGGAAAAGCCAGGTTTTCGGCGACCGTCATGTGCGGGAACAGCGCGTAGTTCTGGAATACCATGCCGATGCCGCGACGATTGGCAGGAACATTGTCGATGCGCTGCCCATCGATGAGGATTTCGCCCTCGGTCGTATCCTCGAACCCCGCCAGCATCATCAACGCGGTCGTCTTGCCAGACCCGGAAGGCCCTAGCAGGGTCAGGAATTCGCCGCGCATGATTTCGAGGTCGAGCTGGCGCACCGCCTGGACCGTCTGCCCGTAGCGCTTGCTGACGCCGCGAAACTCGACATGAACCGGGCCACGCTGAGATTCGTCCATCACCGTGCCTGCGCCTTCGGCTCACGACGGGCCGATGTCCGGCGCATGCGGGCAGGCTGAGCCTCAGCCGCTGCCGCGGCGCGAAGAATGATGTCGGCAGCTTCGCGCAGATCGGCTACCAAGGCTTTACGCGCAGCTGCGCCATCGGCGCGGCGCAAGGCGGCGAGCATGTCGTCGTGATGGTCCAGGCCCAGTCCATAGGTCACGTCCGAGCGGACGATGTTCAGGAACGGTCCTGCCTGCAGCCACAATTTCTCGATGATCTGCTGGACGACAGGCGATCGCGCGGCGTGGTACATGGTGAAATGGAAGCGCCTGTTCAAGCCGAGATAGTCAGCCATGACGTTCCTCTCGACGCAGTCGCGCATCAGGCTGTTCAGCTTCGCCAATTCATCAAGCTCGTTGGGCGTGATGGTCGTCGCCGCCCACTCGGCCGCCGTGCCCTCGACGCTGCAGCGCACACGCACCAGATCCGAGATACGTGCCACCGTGGCCTCAGGGACGATGACGCCCCGGTTTGGGTGGTCGAACATCGCCTCGTCGCTGACGAGTTGCCGCAAGGCCTCGCGCACCGGCATGGCGCTGGTCCGGTATTGCTCGGCGAGCCGACGCACGACCAGCCTTTGGCCGGGCAGGAAATCGCCGTTCATTAGCGCTTCCTTCAAGCCCGCATGCACACGAACATGAGCGGTCTTTTGCGCGGCGGAGCCCACGTCGATGTTCTTGCGATCGAGCATCAGTTGGTCCGGCGCGGCAGTACTTTGAGGTTGCTCGACAGGAAATCGTCGAAGGCGGCGGTAAAGCCGGCGAGTTCGGCGTCTCCGAATGGTAGCGACAGCGCCAGCATGCCGCGCGGGGTCACGTAGTATCCGCGCAACAACATCTCGACATGCCACAGGGCAATCACCGATGGATCGGCGTTGTCGAGCGGCGCCGGCGTCTCAACGGGCCCCTTGACGAAATGCAGGTTCATCAACGACCCGCGCCCAATGACGATGCCTTCGACGCCTTGCCTTTCAAGTGAGACGTTCATCGCTTCACGCAACCTGTCGCCGCGCGCGTTGATCGCGCGGCTCGCCTCTTGCGTCAGCACCTGCGTCAAGCCGGTGTAGCCAGCAGCCATGCTCAGAATGTTGTTGTTGAAAGTCCCGCCATGCGAGAACGCACCAGGCGAGGCCGGATCGAAGCGATCGATGAGGTCGGCGCGCCCGCCGAAGGCGCCAAAACTGGCACCGCCGCCGATATATTTTCCGAGCGTCACGAAATCGGGAAAAACTCCGTGCGCGCCATGGAGCGCGCGATAGTCGAGCCGCGAGGTCATCACCTCGTCGAAAATCAGCAGCGCGCCAGTTTCTTTCGTCGCCGCACGCAGCGCCTCCAGGAACTCACGCGTCGCCGGGATGCAGCCGCCGCCGCCCAACATCGGCTCGACGATGACGGCGGCAAGGTCGCTGCCCTGCTCCCTGACAAGCGCCGCGGCACCGGCAATGTCGTTATAGTCGGCGAAAATGAAGGGGAACGGCAGATTGAGCGGCGAGCCGCCATGCGCAAAGGTCAATACGCCGCCATGATAGCCCTCGCGGAAGGCGAGTATGTTCGAGCGTTGCGTGATGGCGCGGGCCGCCGAAATCGCCATGACGTTGGCTTCAGTGCCGGAATTGCAGAAGCGCACGCGCTCGATGGCGGGAAAACGGTCGACCACGGCCGCTGCAAGGCGCGCCTCGTAGCGGTTGGGCGCACCAAGCAGGATGCCGCCCTGGATAACGTCCACAAGAGCTGCAGAAATCGCCCTGTCGGAGTGGCCGTAGAAGCCGGCGCTGTATTCCGAAACCAGGTCGACATAGGTATGGCCGTCGAAATCCGTGACCCTGCAGCCTTCGCCGGAAACAAACGAGACGGGAAATGGCGGATACCAGAGCACAGCCCTCGTATTGCCGCCCGGCAAGGATGCCGCGGCCTCATTCTGACGCGCCAGGCTGTTCGGGTTGGCATCCGCAAAACGCTGTCGCGCCTCGTCTAGAACGGCTGCGAGGCTGACATTGGAGCGCACGTCTCTGTTGCCTTGCAGCATTCGATCAAATCCTGATAAATTTTCAACTATCTCGGATATTATCGCAAATTCCTGTTGCTAATCAATCCATTTTGCGTTTGAAATTTGATCAAATCCACAACCATAAGAAAGGGGAACTGCAATGAGGACTTATCTGCAAATCGTATCTGCCGCCGCGATCTGCTTCGCGACCTCGACTTTTGCCGTGTCCGCGGCCGATCCCGTCACAGTGGTCGGCTGGGGTGGTACATGGGACAAGGCCTACAAGGACGGGGTCTGGGACAAGTACACCGAGCAGACCGGAACTCCGATCATCATGGAAGAATGGGGCGGCGAAGTCGCCAAGGTTCGCGCCCAGGTGCAGGCGGGCAACATCACCTATGACGTCGTCTCGGTCGAAGCGCCCGCCATGGAAGTCGGCTGCGCCGAAGGCCTGTTCGTTCCGCTGACGCCGGAAATCACAGGCGACGCGGCCAATTATCTGCCGGGCACCCTGCACGAATGCGGCGTCGCGTCCGACACATGGGCAACGATCCTCGCCTACAATACGGACGTTTACAAAGGTGATGCAGCGCCGAAGAGCTGGGCGGATTTCTGGAACGTCGAGAAATTTCCGGGAAAGCGCGGCCTCTACCAGCAGGCGCAGTTCACGCTGGAAAATGCGCTAATGGCCGACGGCGTGAAGCGCGAGGACATGTACAAGGTGCTAGGCACGCCGGAAGGCGTCGACCGGGCTTTCGCCATGCTCGACAAGATCAAGCCGCACGCCGTCTGGTGGTCCACCACAACGCAGGGCATCCAGAACCTCGACAGCGGCGAAGTGGCTCTCACCGATGGGTTCAATGCGCGCATCACCAACGAAGCTATCAACGAGAAGAAGCCCTACGCGATCGCATGGGACGCCGGCTTCTTCTACGGCACCGACTACTGGGCCGTGGTGAAGGGCGCGCCGCACCAGCAGGGCGGGCTGGATCTCCTCAAGTGGTTTTCCATCCCGGAAAATCAGGCCGGCTTCTCGAAGCTCTATGCCTATGGCACCGGCCGCAAGGAAGCCGCCGACCTCATTCCCGCAGATTGGAAAGCCAACCTGCCGACGTCGCCGGAGCACCTGCAGCACGGGGCATCCTATGACAACGACTTCTGGACCGAGCACAAGGAAGCGCTGGAAGAACGCTTCAAGGCCTGGCTCGCGAAGTAAGCCAAGCATGGTGGTCGGGACAAAGCCGGCTATGAAGCGGCGCCAACGGGGCGGCATGCTCGCCCTGTTGACGGCTCCGCTTGTTCTGTTCGTCGTCATTCTGTTTCTGTGGCCCGTGGCGCGCTTCCTTGCTCTGGCCGTGGACAACTCGGATTTCTCGAACAACCTGCCGCGCACAATTGCCGCTCTGGCCGACTGGAAAGCGGAGAGCGGCCTGCCTGACGAACCTGTCTTTGCAGCACTCGTCGAGGACCTCGCCGCCGCGCGGCGCGCCGGGAAGGAAGGCGTCCTTGCGCAACTCGTCAACCAGCGCGTCGTCGGCAGCCGTTTCCTCGTCATCAAGACGGCAAAGGATGCGGCCGACGGCAAGCTCGACATGCGCCCCGTGCGCGACGCGGTGCTCTCCAAACAAGCTGGCTGGAAAAATGTCGATCTCTGGCAGGTCATAGCGCGTCAGCAAAGCGCGCGAACGGACTATTATCTGCTTGCGAGCCTCGACCTGAAGCGAGAGGCAGACAATACGATCGAGGCCGTTTCTGACGACCGCGCCATCTTCGTCGACGCGCTGCTGCGCACGATCTGGATCAGCATCGTGGTGACCGTCATCTGCGCGGTGCTCGCCGTGCCGCTGGCGCAGGCGATCGTCAGCGCGCCGCAAGTCTGGTCGAAGCTGATGTTCGCGCTGATCCTGTTTCCGCTCTGGACATCGCTGCTGGTGCGTACCGTCATCTGGATCATCGTGCTGCAGAAGAACGGCCCCGTGAATTCCACGCTGCTCGGACTGGGCATCGTCGGCGAACCCCTCGACCTCATCTACACCCGCTTTTCGCTCTACCTGGCGATGGTTCAGGTTCTGCTGCCCATGATGGTCCTCTCGGTCGTAGCCGTCATGCGGCGGGTCCCGACCACCTACATGCGCGCGGCGCTGTCGCTGGGCGCGCCGTGGCTCACGGCGTGGCGCCGCGTCCAGTTGCCGTTGATCCTGCCCGGAATCCTGTCCGGCGGGGCGATCGTTTTTGTCTTCGCGCTCGGCTACTACATTACCCCGACGCTTGTCGGCGGGCCGACCGACCAGATGATCTCCAGCTACATCGCTTTCTACACAAACAACACTCTGAACTGGGGCATGGGCGCGGCGCTTTCGCTGCAACTGCTGATGATCCTCGTGCTGTTCGCGTTCCTCTTCTGGACGGCGTCCGCCCTCTTCCGCCGCAAGGCGCATGTCGCATGAGCGCCGATCGATTCCGGAAATGGCTGATGTATGCCTATGCGGCGACGTTGCTGGCGTTCATCATCCTGCCACTGCTGATCGTGGTCCCTATGTCGCTGACATCAAGCAATTCGCTGGCGTTTCCGACGCCGGGCTGGTCGCTGCGCTGGTATGCCGAACTGTGGGTCGACCAGCGGTGGCCGAACGCGCTGTGGAACTCGGTCGTCATTGGGCTATCCACCACGGTCCTGGCCTCGCTGCTCGGCATACCGGCGGCGATCGGGCTCGCCTGGAGCGATTTTGCCGGCAAGCGCATCATCTACGCGATCATCGCCGCGCCCTTGGTGACACCGGTCGTCATCGTCGGCGTCGCTGCCTTCTCATTCTTCGCCACACTCGGACTCGTTGGCAACAAGCTATCGATCATTCTGGTGCATACGGCGATGGCCGTGCCTGTGATGCTGACGACCGTCGTCGCCAGCCTTTCGACCTTCGACCGGACGCTGCTTCGCGCGGCGGCATCGCTCGGCGCCGGCACCATGCGCACCTTCTTCAAGGTGGTGCTGCCGCTGATAGCGCCGGGCGTCATTACGGGGGCCATCATCGCCTTCATCATCTCTTTCGACGAAGTCGTCGTCGCAAGCTTCCTCTCGACGGGCGCGGAGCGAACCTTGCCTCGCATGATCTTCTCCGGCGTTCGCGAGTCCATCAGTCCTGCCATTGCGGCCGTTGCCGTGCTGCTGATCGCTTTCTCAGCGGTCTTGCTTGGTGTCATCGCCATCCTGCAGAGCCGCTCTCAAACTCTCCGCGCAAAGGTCTCGGCATGAAACTCGTTCCGTCGGTGCAGCAACTCGAGACCGAGATGACGGCGTGGCGGCGGCATCTGCATGCCAATCCCGAACTCGGCTTCGAGGAGTTCGAGACGGCGTGTTTCGTGGCGGACAAACTGCGGTCGTGGGGCATCGAGACGACCGAAGGCGTCGGCCGGACAGGCGTCGTCGGCACGCTCAGGGGCAGGCTCGGCACTGGTCGCTGCCTTGGCATCCGCGCCGACATGGACGCCCTGCCGATGACCGAGGCCCGGCCGCTGCCGCATGCGTCCCGCATTCCCGGAAAGATGCATGGCTGCGGCCATGACGGCCACACGACGATGCTGCTCGGCGCAGCCTCGGCGCTTGCCCGCTCGCCTGACTTCGCCGGCACGGTGCATTTCATCTTTCAGCCGGCCGAGGAGGGCCGAGGTGGGGCGGTCGCCATGCTGAACGAAGGCTTTTTCGAGCGTTTCCCCTGCGACGAAGTCTACGCGCTGCACAATTCCGAACGGCCGCTCGGCGAGATCGCCGTCCACCGCGGGACGGTGGCCGCGGCGGCCGATCGCTTCGAGATCGTCGTACACGGAAGGGGCGGCCATGCGGCGATGCCGCATCTTGCGATCAATCCACTTCCCAGCGCCGCGCGCATCCTGCTGGCGATAGAAGCTCTGCCCGGCCGCCTGACCGATGTGCACTCTCCGGCAATCGTCACCGTTGGCAGCCTGCGCGCCGGCGAAGCCTTCAACACCATCCCCGACACTGCGTTTCTGACCGGCACCGTGCGCACCTTCGACCGTAAGGTTCAAATGACGCTGGAGACGGCAATCCGCCGCATCGCGAAAAACGAGGCCGAAGCTTTTGGCGCTAGCGTCGACATCCGCTACGAGTCGCCCTTCGCGCCGACGATCAACACTCCGGCGCAAGCCGATGCGATGATCGCGATTGCCAGCGAGGTGATGGGACCGGAACGTCTCGTCGTCGATCCGCCTCCCGAGATGGGCTCGGAAGATTTCTGCTACATGCTGCAGCAGCGGCCCGGCTGCTATTTCCTGCTCGGCCAGGCCGACGATGCGCACCAAGCCGCCGCGCATGACACCAATTACGATTTCAACGATGCTATCCTGCCCATCGGCGCGAGCCTTTGGGTCAGGCTAGTGGAGCGCCGCCTGTCCGCGGGTGGCGAATCGTGATGCAGCTGCCGGAAAAGGACATCGTCTGGCGGAGCCACTGGCTGCGGCAGGCGCTGCCGGAGGACCCGGACCTTGCGCCTCCGCTCGAAGAGGCGACGCAGGCCGACATCTGCATCGTCGGCGGCGGCTATCTCGGACTGTGGACGGCCATTCGCCTCAAGGAGCACAATCCGGGCTTCGACATTGTCATTATTGAGCGCGACATTTGTGGTGGTGGCCCGAGCGGCCGCAATTCCGGCATGGTGCTTTCGGCATGGACGAAATACAGCGCGCTTGCAGCCCTGCGCGGCGGAAACGATGCGCTTTCGATCATCAAAGCATCCGAAGCCGCAATTGGCGGCATAGAGGCTTTTTGCAAGGCCGAAGGAATCGACGGCTGGTTCGATCGTATCGGCTGGATCTGGGGCGCGACGTGCCAAGCCCAGCTTGGTGCCTGGGACGACGTGTTGAACAAGCTGGTAGCGCATGGCTACGTGCCGGCGCGGCGCGTTTCGCGCGACGAGATCGCGGCGATGACCGGCACGACGAGCCACCTCGGCGGCGCGTTCGATGCTTCGTCGGCAACCGTGCATCCGGGATTCCTGGTGCGCGGCCTGCGCCGGGCAGCGCTAAAACGCGGCGTGCGCATCTATGAAAAGTCGCCGATGACGCGGTTTTTACGAGGCGGCAAACTCAAGGTGGAAACGGCGAAAGGCACTGTGTCCTGCGGCAAGATCGTGCTTGCCCTGAATGCGTGGTCTGGCGCCATTCCGGAACTGGCCCCGGCAATCTTCAACATCTCCAGCGACGACGCCATGTCGAAACCCATTCCAGACCTTCTCGAAAAGGTCGGCTACCGCCGCGCGCCGCTGATGATCGACTCCCGCGTCTTCGTTGGTGGTTGGTCGCCGACGCGCGATGGCCGGCTATCCGTCGGCGTCAGTGGCGGCTTCATCGGCCTCGGCGGCATCGTCGACCAGCGTTTTCATGGTTTGTCGCCAAGGGTCGCCGACATGCGCCGCGCGTTGCGGGACGGTCACCCGGCGCTCGCCGAGTTTCCGCTCGAGACATCGTGGAACGGCCCGATCGATCGGACCGTCAGCGGCGTGCCGCTGTTCGGCGCCCTGCCCGCCAACCGCGACATCGTCTACGGCTACGGCTTTTCCGGCAACGGCACGACGATGGCCTATCTCGGCGGCAAGATCCTGACCAGCCTGTTGACCGGCGGCGAATCCGAACTCACCCATTCAGCGCTCGTGCGCCCGGTGACGCGAGGCTTCCCTCCCGAACCATTCCGTTTCGTCGGCGCGCATTTCGTCCGTGGCGCGGTGCGGCGGCGCGACGATCTCGAACATGCCGGCCGCAAGCCGGACCTCGTGACCAGATGGCTCGCGGGACTGGCCCCGTCCGGCGTCACCCCTTCGAAAGCCAACCTCCGCGCAAGGAAAGGATGAACGATGTCCAAGGCCAAGATCTTCAAGCACAGCGAATTGACCCTGAAGCCATCGGTAACGCCGACCGGCACATCCTCGATTGCCCGCGTCATCAATGCCGAGATCAGTCGGACCATGGGCGGCGGCATCGAATATCTCGAGAACGCCTCGATCGACTGGACCGTGACCTACGACGAGGTGCTGTTCATCCACGAAGGCACCTTGACGATCGAACTGGACGACGGCCGCTATGAGTGCAATCCCGGCGACATCGTCTGGCTGCCCAACGGCACCCATCTGAAATATATCGCCACCGAACGCGCCGGCTATTTCTATTGCCTTTACCCGTTCGACTGGGCGGCGCGGCAGGGAACGATAGAACCTTAAACTGAGAGGCACTACTTTCCAAGGCTTGGCCATTTACGGAGGTCAGCGATGGGGCAAACTGATATTCCGTGTCGGCACCACGCATCAGATTTCACCACTAAGCGATATTTTTGCGCTGCCCGCCAAAAAGCCATGATCACCGCTATGTCAGCAGGCATGACCATTGCGAAAATCGAAAATTGCCAAGTCCGATCAAACCTTAACAGGCGAATGCTGCTTGGAGCTGCCGGTCTTGCCGCGCTGGCCGGCCTTGCCGCTTGCGCCACTGTCCTGTCCACCGGCGAAGGCGCCGGTGTCTCTGCTTCCGCCGCCGGCACCCTGACCAGCATTCGCGCCTCAGCCGGCCTCGGGCCGCTTGTCCCCGATCCTCGGCTCGAACAGGCAGCCCTGCAGCAGGCCGGCTATATGGCACGAGGCGGCCGCATGACCCACACCACCGGCTGGGGCAAGGGATTTGCCTCGCGCGTCAAGGGTAACGGCATCACCGGTGCGGCCGCCGAAAACATCGCCGAGGGTCGCTTCGATCAGCAGAAGCTGTTCGATATCTGGATGCATTCGGCCGGCCACCGCCGCAACATGCTGGACCCGCGCTTCACCCGCTTCGGTCTGGCCTATGTGCGGGACGGCCGCGACAACTCGTTGCGCTACTGGAGCCTTGTTCTGGGCAAGTAGGAGGCGTGACCGGCACGTCGACGAGCCGTCAGTCCATATGCGCGGCGGGACCGGCGGGCGGAACACCCTTTTG
>NZ_RZTA01000154.1:0-12194 GCF_004023115.1 Mesorhizobium sp. M6A.T.Cr.TU.017.01.1.1 | reverse complement strand
GCATCAAGCGGGTGTTCGACGGCGCTGGCGTGCCGGCCGGCAAGATCCCGGTCGTCGGCTGGGGCAATTCCAAGGAACCCGCTGAAGCCGTCAAGGCCGGCTTCGTCAACGCGGCCGCCTGGCAGTTCCCGTCGGCGCAAGGCTTTATGCCGGTCGCGCTGCTCGGTCTCGCCGCCTCGGGCGAACCGATCGGCTACGACATCCACACCTTTAGCCTCTACGACGCGACAAGCGTCGAGCCGATCCTGAAACTCTACAACAAGTGATGGAAATTGACGTCCGCCGCGCAGGCGGCGGACGTCGCTCCACGATATGGTTCAAACCGTTATGACAATTGCCGCAGAAGAGGAAATGCCGGGCGTCAAGCGCAGGTCGAGCCTGATCCGCTCGCCGCAATTCTCCTCGCTCGTCATCCTCGTCGTGCTGTTGGCGGCGTTCGCTATCGCCGACGCCAACTTCCTGTCGCCGCTCAACATCTCCAACATGATGGCGTTCCTGCCCGAGCTCGGCATCATCGCCCTCGGCATGACGCTGCTTCTGACGGCGGGCGAATTCGACCTTTCGGTCGGTGCCGTGTTCGGGCTCGCGCCGGTCGTGGTCATGCTTCTGGTGCAGAGCGGCCAGGTTGATATCGGTGTGGCGCTGCTTGCCGGGCTGTTGTTATGCGTGGCGATCGGGGCCATCAACGGATTGATCGTCACCAAGATCGGTATCTCCTCCTTCCTGGTGACGCTGTCGATGCTGCTTGTGGTGCGAGGGGCGGCGCTCTACATCACACAAGGCTTCCCGCTGAAATCCTGGGACCAGCCCGGCTTTTTCGTGACGCTGCTGGCTGGGAGCTTCAACATCGGCTCATTCCGGTTCTACACCTCGTTGTGGTGGTTCGTCGGCCTGTCGCTGCTGGCGATCTACGTGCTGCACTACGCCAAGCTCGGCAACTGGATCAGCGCCGTCGGCTCCAATCGGAATGCGGCGGTGGCGCGCGGCGTGCCGGCCGATGCGGTCAAGATCTGGCTGTTCATCCTGACCTCGGTGCTGGCGGGTCTGGCCGGCATGATCAGCGCCTTCCGCATCTCGGCTGCCTCGCCGGTGGCCGGCACCGGCTACGAACTCGAAGTGATCGCCATGGTGGTGGTCGGCGGCACGGCGCTGACCGGCGGGCGCGGCACGATCCTGGGCACGATCGTCGGCGCGCTGATGCTGCGCAGCATCCGCAACGGCATCGTGCTGATCGGCGTGCCGGGGCTCGCCTACAACATCTTCGTCGGCGTCATCATCCTCGCCATGCTCATCCTGCACGCTTTGCTGCAGAAGAACGCCGCCAGGAGCTGATCATGGAAGTGCTTCGGCTGCAGAACCTGCAAAAGTCCTTCGGTAGCGTCCGCGCCCTGAAGAGCGCCTCCTTCACACTCAACGAGGGCGAGGTGGTGGCTCTGCTCGGCGACAATGGCGCCGGCAAATCCACCCTGATCAAGGCGATCTCCGGCGTGTTCCCTGTTGACCGCGGCGAGATCTATGTGCGCAGCCAGAAGGTCTCCATCCGCTCGACGCGCGACGCGATGGATCTCGGCATCGAGACCATCCACCAGGATACGTCGCTGGCGCCGGATCTCAGCATCGCGCGCAATCTGTTTCTCGGTCGCGAGCCGGTCAATCTCAAATGGTTGGGCGTGTTCGCGCCGCTCGACCTCGCCAAGTTGCGCGACGCCGCCTCGGCACTTTTGAAGCGCGTCGGCATCTCGAAAAAGCTCGACGCCGATGCGCTGGTCAGCACGCTGTCGGGTGGCGAGCGCCAGTCGATCGCCATTTCGCGGGCCATGCAGTTCGCCGCCAAGGTCATCATCCTCGACGAGCCGACCAATAATCTCGGTGTCGAGGAAACACATGGCGTGCTGCGCTTCGTCAAGGAGGTCCGCGCAGCCGGTCATTCGGTGCTTTTGATCACCCACAATATCCACCATGTCTTCCAGGTCGCCGACCGCATCATCGTCATGCGCCGCGGCGAGATTGTCGCTGAGCAGACGGTCGCCGATACCGACCTGTTGACGGTGGAGAGCATCATCACCGGCGCCGACATGTCGGCCCTGCTCAAGGAGACGAGAGCGAAGTGAAGGAATTGGCCGTCACATGGTAGAGCTTTACGGCAAGACGCTTTCGCGCCGGCAGGTCTCGGAACGCTCCGGCATGCTGTCGCAATTCGCCGGCGTGCGGCTGATGACGCTCGGCGACGGCGTGGAGCGAGGCATCCGCATGCTCGAATTTCGCACCGGCTCGGGATTGCGCTTCACCGCGCTCGTCGACCGGGCGCTCGATATCGCCGACTGCGACTTTAGGGGACAGGCGATCGGCTGGCATTCGCCGAGCGGCTTTCGCCATCCCGGCCTGCACGAGTACGAAGGCGAGGAGGGGCTCGCCTGGGCGCGGTCATTTTCCGGACTGCTGCTCACTTGCGGTCTAGATCATATTCTGTTCATGGATGAAGTGCCGGCCGACAGCTACAATTATCCGGCGAAGAAGACGGTGCGCCATTCGCTGCATGGCCGCGTCAGCACCATTCCGGCGCGGCTGACCGGTTATGGCGAGACATGGGACGGCGACCGCTGCGTGCTGTGGGCCGAGGCTATCGTCCAGCAGTCGACGGTGTTCGGCGAGGACCTGCATCTGCTGCGGCGGATCGAGGCCGATGTCGGCGGCAACGAGATCCGGCTTTCGGACCGGGTCGTCAATCACGGCTTCAACCGCACGCCGCATATGTATTTCTACCACATCAATGTCAGCCATCCGGTGCTCGACGAGGGCTCTCGCTATCTGGCGCCGATCCGCGATGTCGTCTGGGCCGGCCATGCCGGCGAGCGCTACGAGGCGCAGAAGGTCGGCTATCGCACGGTGCCGGCGCCGCAATTGGGTTTCCAGGAACAGGTTTGGCAGCACGAGCTCGCCGCCGACGCCAAGGGCGAGGTGCCGGTGGCGGTGGTCAACGACCGTCTTGGCCTGGGCCTTGAAGTCGTCACCCGCAAGGACCAGTTGCCTTGCGCCTACGAGTGGCAGAATTTCCAGGCAGGGCAGTATGCGCTGGGCATAGAACCGTCGACGCATCATGTGCTCGGCAATCTGGCCGCGCGCGAACGCGGCGAGATGATCTGGCTGGAGCATGGCGAGAGCCGCTCCTACAATGCGGTGTTCCGGGTCCTTGACGGTGCCGACGAGATTGCGGCGGCCGAAAGCCGGATCACTGACATCGCCAGGCAGCCGCAGCAAGATTATCCGCAGCCGTCAGGCAATTTTCCGGTGCTCGGAGACAGGTCGTGATGATGGCGAGGACGATGCGAAGCACCAGTTGGGAGGCTGGGTCCGGTCGGAGCGGGGAGGGCTCGCGGCCCATCAGGATTTGGAGGTCACAATGGCTGGCACAGTGAAGCGCGACTACAGCCTGGTCGGCGAGAGCACACGCAGGGCGATCGAGACAGGGCTGGCTTCGGCCGAATGGTATCACACCGACGTCTCCCGCAAGGCAATCAAGGAGCTGATGCAACGGTCGGATGGCCCGGCGATCCGCGACACGATCATCTGGATCGTCGCCATTCTGGGCTCGGCGGCCGGTGGCGTCTATTTCTGGGGCACCTGGTGGTGTGTGCCGTTCTTCTTCGTCTACGGCGTGCTCTACGGCTCCTCCAGCGACTCACGCTGGCATGAATGCGGCCATGGCACTGCCTTCCGCACGCGCTGGATGAATGATGTGGTCTACCAGATCGCCAGCTTCATGCTGATGCGCAATCCCGTGACCTGGCGCTGGAGCCATGCCAGACACCACACCGATACCATCATCGTCGGACGCGATGCCGAGATCGCCGTGATGCGCCCGCCGGACCTTTTGCGCGCAGCGCTCGCTTTCACCGGTATCCTTGATTTTCGCTATTCGCTTCCGGCGCTGGTACGCCAAGCGTTCGGCAAGCTCACGCCCGACGAGAAAAGCTACGTTCCCGAGATGGAACAGCACAAGGCCGTCATCGCCGCGCGCTGGCATGTCGCCATCTATGTCGCCACGATTGCGCTCGCCCTCACCATGCGGTCGTGGGTGCCGCTGGTGCTCATCGGCGTGCCGCGCCTCTACGGCACCTGGCACATGGTGCTGACCGGCCTGCTGCAGCACATCGGCCTGGCCGACAACGTGATCGACCACCGGCTCAACACCCGCACCGTATACATGAATCCGATTAGCCGCTTCATCTACTGGAACATGAACTACCATGTGGAGCATCACATGTTCCCGATGGTGCCCTATCATGCGCTGCCCAGGCTGCATGAGTTGATCAAGCACGATTTGCCGGAGCCGAACCCGTCGATGTGGCATGCCTATCGCGAGGTTTGGCCGGTCCTCCTCAGGCAGCTCAGATATGAGGATTATTTCCTCAAGCGTGAGCTGCCGCCGACGGCGCGGCCCTATCGTGGCGAGTTCCACGAGGTGAACATGTCAGCGGCGGCGGAATAGGCACTGCACACCCGCCGCATTACAGAAAATTCAGGAGAAGTAGAGATGGCCGATTGGGTCGAAGCGTGCGCCGTGGACGATGTCGAAGAAGAGGATGTCATCCGCTTCGACCATGGCGGCCGCACCTTCGCGATCTACCGTTCCCCTGACGACGAATTCTTCGCCACCGACGGGTTTTGCACGCATGAGAAGGCCCATCTGGCCGACGGGCTTGTCATGGACGACATCATCGAATGCCCCAAGCACAATGGCCGCTTCAATTACAAGACCGGCCAGGCCAAGGGGGCTCCCGTCTGCGTCAATCTTGTGACCTACCCGGTCAAGGTCGAGGCCGGTAAGGTGATGATCCAGATCGCCTGACCGGCCTTCCATTCACGCAACAAAGGGACCAAACTCGATGAGCCGTAAAAGACCCACGATCGCCGATCTGCGCGCCATGAAGGGCAAGCGGCAACTGACCATGCTGCGCGTGTTGACGATGGATGAGGCCGAGGCCGCCGAAAGGGCTGGGATCGATATCGTCTCGGTGCCGCCGGAGCTGGTGCTCAACCCGCAATACCGCGATGCCGCACCCAGCCTGTTCACCATGCCGGGCGACAATTTCTACGAGATCGGCACAGCCGACGATTTCGTGCGCTGGGCGTTCCGGCTCTACAAGGCGAGCGCCGACGCGGTCTATTGCAGCGCTGGTTATGCCACCGTCAAACGGCTGGCCGATGACAATATACCGGTGATCGGCCATGTCGGACTCATTCCATCCCGCGCGACCTGGACCGGTGGCTTCAAGGCCGTCGGCAAGACCGCCGACAGCGCCATGCAGATTTTCGAGGCAGTCAAGCAGTATGAGGCCGCAGGTGCTGTCGGCGCCGAGATCGAAGTGGTGCCGGTCGAGGTGGCCAAGGCGATTTCGGAACGGACGTCGCTGATCATGCTGTCGATGGGAGCGGGCACCGGCTGCGACGCGCAGTATCTGTTCGCCGACGACATCCTTGGCCAGAACCGCGGCCACATGCCCCGCCATTCCAAGGTCTACCGCAATTTCGCCGCTGAATATGACCGCCTGCAGGCGGAACGCATCGCCGCTTTTTCCGAATATGTCGCCGACGTGAACAGCTTGGCCTATCCCGAAGACAAACATGTGGTGCATATGGACCCGGACCAACTCGGTCTGTTCATGAAAAGGGTCGACGGCGCGTGAAACCTGACGGCAATGCTGCAACTGGCAATGTGAAGCCGGTTCATATTCTCACTCTATCGTGTGAAGACCGGCCGGGGGTCGTCGCCGCGGTCACCACTGAGCTTGCCGCGAACGGCGCCAACATTGCCGAAAGCAGTCAGTTCTGGGACCGGCAGAGCAATCGCTTTTTCATGCGGATCGCGTTCACCAGCCCGGCAGGCTCGACGAAGGACGATCTGGAGCGAGCCCTGGAATCGTCCGTCGACCGGTTCGGGATGGAGACCGCGCTGGTCGATCAGGCGCGCCGCCCGAAGATCATCGCCATGGTCTCGAAATTCGACCATGCGCTTCTCCACCTGCTTTACCAGATCAGGGTCGGCTGGCTGAATGCTGAGGTCGCCGCCGTCGTCTCCAATCATGAAGACGCCCGGCGCTTCGCCGAGATGGAGGATATCCCCTACCACCATTGGCCGACGACCAGGGAAAACAAGGCCGAACAGGAGCAGAAGCTGCTGGATCTCGTGCAGGAGACGGGGTCCGAGCTCGTCGTCCTGGCGCGCTACATGCAGGTGTTTTCGAAGGGCCTTTCGGATCGGCTTTACGGGCGGGCGATCAACATCCACCATTCCTTCCTGCCGAGCTTCAAGGGCGCAAAGCCCTATCACCAGGCCTTCGACCGCGGCGTCAAGCTGATCGGCGCGACAGCGCATTACGTGACATCCGATCTCGACGAAGGCCCGATCATCGAACAGGAGACCGAGCGCGTCACCCATGCGATGAGCGCGGAGGATTTCGTGGCCGTCGGCCGCGACATTGAAAGCCGCGTGCTGGCGCGGGCCGTCAAGCTGCATCTTGAAGCTCGCGTCATGCTCAACGGCCACAAGACAATCGTCTTTTGACGAGCGGTCGCTCGGCGCTACGCCTGCCACGATCCGCTGGCGAGCGCTGCGTAAATCGCCTCGGCATCGATGCCCTGGGGCCTGTCCTCCTTGAGCGGCAGGACAAGCGCGCGCACCGCCGCATGAATCGCGGCGGTTGCCGGCGCCAACGTCAGCCCGTTGCGCAGGTCTACGGCCTGTGCGGCCGCCATCAGCTCGAAGGCGATCAGCCGCTGCCACAGCACGATCATGTCGGCGCATTTGGAGACGGCCAGCGGTGCTTGCGTCGCATGGTCCTCGACGCCCTCCGAGACCGGTAGGAAGTCGAGCGTCACCGGGTTGGCCTTGTGGCGGATGGCAGCGAGGATCGCGCTCACCGTCTTTTGCAGCGGCACGAAACCGGCCGAAGCACCGCCGACCGGCGATAGATATCTGGGCAGGCCGTTGCGGCCTGAGCCGGTAAGCTGGATGAAACGAGCGGCAGAGGCGGCCGCGCATTGAGCTATGGCGAGGCCAAGCGTCTCGAAGGCAAGCGACAGCGACGGGGTGTGGAAATTGCCGGTCGACAGCACAATGGCGTCGTCGCCCAGCACGAGCGGGTTGTCGGCAGCGGCGTTGAGCTCGATCTCGACGGCTTGCCTGGCCTGATCGATTGCCTGCAACAGCGCGCCATGGATCGACGGCATGCAGCGGATCGATAGTGGGTCCTGCAAGGTGGCCGGCGCCGGCGCCTTGTCGCGGGCCAGCAGATCGCGCAAGCCTTGCGCGGCCCGCTGCTGGCCAGCGGCCGGTCGTGCCGCATGCAAGCGCGGATCAAGGATCGTCTGGTTGGCGCCGATGCCTTCCATGGTCAACGCGCCCGCCTGCTGTTGTTGCGCGAAAGCGGACAGTGCGTCGGCCACCGCCAGCGCGCCGCTGCCGGCGGACACCGCCGAGGCGCTTATCAGCGACAGCCCGTCCTTGGGGGCGAGGCTGACGGGGGCGAGGCGCGCCATCGCCAGCGCCTTGGCCGCCGGCATGCGCCGGCCCTGGAAGTCGGCTTCGCCGTCGCCGGTCAGCATGCGGCCGAGCGTTGCCATCAGCACCAGGTCGCTGTCGCCGATCGAGCCCAGCGACGGCATCACCGGATGCACGCCGGCATTGAGCGCGTCGATGAGTGCGTTGAAAACCTCTGACGAAATGCCCGAACCGCCGGCCGAAAACATGCCCGCCCGGGCAAGCATCGTCGCCCGCACGATGTCTTGCGGCAGCGCGTCCCCCACGGCGCCGCTGCGCCCTTCCAGCAACTGGCGCTGGAAGGCGCTGGCGTCGCCGCTGACCGACGTGCCGAGATTGGCGCCGAGCCCGGTGTTGAGCCCGTAGATCTGCTGGCCGGAGGCGGCGGCGCGGTCGAGCACTTTTCGCGCTCTGTCCAGCCTCTCGCGGACGACAGACGCCACCTCGACCTTGCGTCCGTCGCGGGCAACCGCCGCGACATCCTCGACCCTGATGTCGGCCCCGGTGAGGATGAGCGCACTCATGCGAAGCGCAGCCGCTGGCCGATGCCTTGTGCCTGCGCCTTGGCCAGCATCGCCTTGCCCAGCGCGATGTCGGAGAGCGACAGGCCGCGATGCCAGAACAGGATCGTCTCGTCGTCGCTCTCACGCCCCGGCTTGAGGCCGGCGGCGATCTGGCCAAGCTCGGCGTACAGCGTCTGTTCGCTCAGACGTCCGGTCTCGACGTGGGCGCGCAGCGAGCCGAATTTGCCGTCCTTGCACTGGCCCCAGTCGTCGACGACGATCTTGGCCATGATGTCGGTCAGCGACAATTCCACCGCGCTCATCGTGCCGTAGGGCATCACCAGCGCGCCGGGCTTTATCCATTGCGTCCTCAGCAACGGCTGCGGTTCCAGCAGCCGCGAGGCCTCGACGACGATGTCGGCTCCTTCGACGCAAGCGCGCCAGTCGGTGACCGCCGTGACCTTCTTGCCGAGATCGGCGGATAGCTTTGCGGCAAAGCCGTCGCGGCTTTCGGGCCGGCGCGAATGAACGCGGATCTCGTCGAAATCGAAGAGATGGTCGAGCAGGCGCACGTTCCAGTACGCGGTGCCGCGCGCGCCGACATGGCCGAGGATCTTCGATGTCTTTTTCGCCAGATGTTTTGCGCCGATGGCGGTGACGGCGCCGGTGCGCATATCGGTGATCACGGTGGCATCGAGGATGGCACGCGGCGTGCCGGTGCGCGGATCGAACAGGTTGAGGATGCCGAATTCCGACGGCAGGCCGTGCAGGTAATTGTCGACATAGTCGCCGACGATCTTGACGCCGGCCGCATCGAGCGGAGCGACGTAGCCGCGCAGGACGTTGAAATGGCCGTTGAAGGACGGGTCCGGCTCGAGATGGACGCGCGGCTCGATCACCGTCTGGCCGTTGCCCTGCGCCACCAGCCCGGCCTCGACCGCTCCGATGATTTCTGCATCGGTCATATCAAGCGCTTCGATATCGAGGGCGTTGAGATAATCGATGTAGATGGGCTTCATGCGCACACAATTCCTAAGTCAGAAGAGGTTCGATGGCGAGGTTCAGTCATCGCATAACAGGTCGCGATACGACACGAAAGTTTGTTGGGCCATGTCTGGACGGCGCCGCCCAAATGCTGTTCAAACCGGTGCGTCATCGATTTGCCGGACAATTGCCTGGTTCCCAGTGGCACGGGAAAAACTCTCGTACAGTTCTGCGCATGACCGCCATTCCCGAAAACGAAGCCTTGCCCGAAAGCGCGACACAGGCGCGTCGCGTGGCGCTGATCGTCGCCGTTGCCTTCTTCATGCAGCTTCTGGATTCGACGATCATCTCGACATCGCTGCCGCAGATGGGAGAATCTTTCGGCGTGCCGGCGGTGGCGATGAGCATCGGCATCACCGTCTATATGCTGACCATGGCGGTGTTCGTGCCGCTGTCGGGCTGGCTCGCCGACCGCTTCGGCGCGCGCAACATCTTCCTCGTGGCGATCGCGCTGTTCGCGCTGGCCTCGATCGCCTGCGGCATCTCGCAGAACCTGACCCAGTTCGTCGCCGCGCGTGCGGTGCAAGGCCTGGGCAGTGCGTTGATGACGCCGGTCGGGCGAATCCTGGTGCTGCGCAACGCACCGAAGTCCGAGCTGCTCAATGCCACGGCGCTGATCACCTGGCCGGCGCTGTTCGCGCCGGTGATCGGGCCGGTGCTCGGCGGCTTCATCACCACCTATCTGTCCTGGCACTGGAATTTCTTCATCAACATTCCGCTCGGCGTGGCCGGCCTGGCGCTGGTCGCCCGCTTCATCCCCGGCGACCGCGAGTCCGAGACCAAACCGCTCGATTGGCCAGGTTTCTTTTTGACCTCGGTCGGGCTTGCTTGTCTGCTTTACGGTCTCGAGCGCATCGCGCATGCGGAAGACGGCACCTTGCCGACCGTGGCGCTGCTTGTGGCCGGCACCTTGGTCGGCTGGCTGGCGGTGCGGCATCTCGCGCGCACAAAAAATCCGCTGCTCGATCTCACAGCGTTCAAGGTGCAGACTTTCGCCCTATCGACGCTGTCGGCTGGGACCATTTTCCGGATCGCCATCAACGCCACGCCGTTCCTGCTGCCGCTTTTGTTCCAGGTCGGCTTCGGGCTGAGCCCGGTGGATGCCGGCATGCTGATCCTCGCCTATTTCATAGGTAATCTCGGCATGAAGGCGGTGACGACACCGACGCTGAAGCGCTTCGGCTACCGTTCTGTGCTGGTCATCAACGGCGTGATCGCATCGCTGTCGATCATGGCCTGCGCGGCGATCTCGCCGCAGACCCCGCAAGAGCTGGTGGTGGCGCTGATGCTGATCGCCGGACTGTCGCGTTCGATGCAGTTCACTGCGCTCAACACGCTGGCCTTCGCTGATGTGGCCCCGCCGCAGCGCAGCTCGGCGGCGACGCTGTCCAGCATGCTGCAGCAGGTGGCGATGCTGTTCGGCGTGGCGATCGCCGCGGCGCTGCTCAACCTGTCGCAGATCGCGAGGGGCGGGCCGGCGCTCGACCTCATAGACTTCCGCCTCGCCTTCCTGGCGATCGGCGCTATCGGGCTCGCGGCCTCGTTCCGCTTCCTGGCGCTGCCACCGGCCGCGGGCGCCGAGGTCTCGGGTCATATTCCGCGGAATTGAGACCGGTGGCAGTTGTCCGTCCTGTGTCGGCGGAGGCGGGGAGCTTTTCCTTCTCCCCTTGTGGGAGAAGGTGGATCGGCGCGTAGCGCCGAGACGGATGAGGGGTGTTGGAAGAAATGCGACGCGCAAATATCGGGGAATTTAAAGTGCTTACGTCTTCGAGGTAGCGATCCTTCCAGCACCCCTCATCCGACCGAGCTTCGCTCGGCCACCTTCTCCCACAAGGGGAGAAGGAAAGGGCGCCGCGCTACACCGGCCGATATACCTTCTCCGCCGTGTTCCAAAAAATGTCCGCCTCTGCCGCCGCGCCATGCTTCGCAACCGCCTTCCGGTGCGCCTTGATCAATTCCGCATGGCTGGTCCAAAGTTTCTCGATCGGGAAGTTCGAGCCGAACATCAGATGATCGCTGCCGAGGATGTCGATCGCGTTGTCGACGATGTAAGCGATCAGCGCCGGGTCGTTGCGGTGGACGAAGGTGCCGAGGCCGGAGAGCTTGGCGTAGAGGTTGGGTGCGGCTGAAAGCGTGCGCAGACCGGCTTTCCAGGCCTCCGTGGTCTCCGGGTCCATGCCGATCAGCATGCCGGCATGGGTGAGGATGAAATTCGTTTCCGGGTTCTCTGCGACAAGCGTCAGCCCGTCCTTCATCTGGGCCGGGAAAAGCTGCAGGTCGAAGGACAGGCCGTAGTCTTTTAGCCGCGCCACATTGGCCCGCACCTTCGGGTCGATGACCTGATCTGCTGAGGCGGCGAAGCGGAAGGCCGGCGTTTCGTGCCAATGCAGTTGCATGCGCACGCCGCGCAGCAGCGGATATTTTTTTAAGCGATCGATCTGGGGGCGGACATCGTCCACCGTCATGTCGGCATAGCCGACGATGGCATGCGGCCAGCCGGTTTCGTCAGCTGTCTTCTGCAGGAAGGCGACTTCGGTCTCGAAATCCTCCTTCGCCCAGTTGGTCTGGACATAGACCGCCTTCTCGACGCCGGAGCCTTTCTGATCGGCCAGGAATTCCTCGATCGGATAGTCGCGGCGGATCGGTTCATAAGATCCGAAGATGCGCGGCACCATCGGCCCGCGCAGCCAGGGCTGATCCTCTTGGCGCCAAATGTGGAAATGCGCGTCGACCGCCTTTTGCATCATGAAGCCCTTTTCCAGATTGCTGCGGCCGCCGGGGCAGGGCGGGCGAGCGACAGGATGAAATCGGTAAGACACGAGATAGACGAGCCATCGACCAGATCGTCGAGCACCGGCAGGATGGCGCGCAGAGCTGCCGTGGCCGGCTGGAAACGCGGGTCGCCGGCCAGCGGCGTCGCCAGCGAAAGCCGGAAGGCGCGGGCGCTCAGCCGGCGCATCGCCATTTCCAGCTCGGCATGATCGCCGCGCTCCAGCGCGTCCGACAGGATGACAATCGCTGCCCCGCGCGCGAAAGCGGAAAAGCGCGGCACCGACAGGAAGGCGAGCAGCGTCGGTCCCATCCGGGTGCCGCCGTCCCAGGCGTCG
>NZ_RZTA01000153.1:0-12259 GCF_004023115.1 Mesorhizobium sp. M6A.T.Cr.TU.017.01.1.1 | reverse complement strand
AGGGTGAGGGGCGTCGAGTCCTGCGTATGCGTGCGGCCGCTCTTGATGATGTGGGCAAAAGCTTTGGTCTTGGCCTCCAGCGCGGCGTGCAAATGCCTGAGCGCCGGCAACAGGTCGTGCACGATGCGCTCGGCGCAGGCGATGTGCATGGCCGTCGGATAGGTATCGTTCGACGACTGGCTCATATTGACGTGGTCGTTGGGGTGCACCGGTTTCTTGGATCCCATGACACCGCCCAGCAGTTCGATCGCCCGATTGGAGATCACCTCGTTGGCGTTCATGTTGGATTGCGTGCCCGAGCCGGTCTGCCAGACGACCAGCGGGAAATGATCGTTGAGCTTGCCGTCGATGACTTCCTGAGAGGCTTCGATGATCGCTTTGCCGATAGCCGGATCGAGCCGCTTCAGCTCCATATTGGTTTCGGCCGCCGCCCGCTTGACGATGCCGAGCGCGCGAACGATCGACGCCGGCTGTTTTTCCCAGCCGATTTTGAAATTTCCCAGCGAACGCTGCGCCTGTGCGCCCCAGTAGCGGTCGGCGGCGACCTCGATGGGACCGAACGTGTCGGTTTCGGTTCTGGTCTCTGGCGCGCTCACTTGGTCTCTCCGGTCTGTCGAATTCGGCACCGGCGTATCGCGTTGCACAAATGGCTTCAAGCGGAGATTGCGGGCGGCAAGGATGCAAATCGGTTGAAGGAGAATCTTCTTTCTTCTCTCGCTATCGAGAAGGTGGATCGGCGCGTTGGCGCCGAGACGGTTGAGGTATGTGGAAGAAACTCCAACGCGGGCGATCCACTCGAACACCCTCATCCGAACTAGCGCGGCGCGGATAAAGTGCACTGGCAGGAAAAACTTATGGCTTTGGACTGAATGCGTGTATGGCGTCCTCCGAGAAAACAGTTCGGCTGTTTGTTGAATGGCCGAATGTCGAGGAGAAACTCCATGTCGCGGAGCGTGTTGGTGTCTGGAGGCTGCGGCTTCATCGGATCGCATTTGGTCGATCGCCTGTTGCTGCGCGCCGACCTGGGAAAGTTGGTTGTCGTCGACAATCTGTGGACCGGAGTGCAGCAGAACATTGAGCATATCAATGATCCGCGACTGAGCCTGGAAGTACAAGACGCCGAGAGCTTCGCATCGCACCAGCGCTTCGATGAAATCATGCACTTGGCGTCGCCTGCTTCTCCATCATGGTACATGCGCGAGCCGGTACGCACGATCAAGGCCAACATCGGGGGCGCGCTGAATCTTCTGACGCTACTCAAACCGGGTGGTCGCTTCTGCTTCACTTCGACGTCGGAAGTCTATGGCGACCCCTTGGTCTCTCCGCAGCCGGAGAGCTACAGGGGCTCGGTGGATTGCATAGGACCCCGATCGTCATACGACGAGAGCAAGCGCTGCACCGAAGCGCTGTTGTTTGAATCTCAGCGCATCAGCGGACTCGATATCCGTGTCGCGAGATTGTTCAACACATATGGACCGCGAACCCGTATCGACGATGGTCGCGCTATATCGAATTTTATCAGCCAAGCCCTGACCACCGGAATCCTGACGGTCTATGGCGACGGTCTTCAATCCCGCAGTTGGGGTTATGTCGAGGATATCGTCGACGGTTTGGAGCGTTTTTTCTGGCGCGACAACATATCGTACCGGGGCCCTTTGAATATCGGAAACGATTGCGAGGTGTCTGTGCTGGAGATCGCAAACTTCGTCTGTTCGCTTGTTCCAGGTTCCCGGGTCGAGCATCATCCGCCAGCTCCCCAGGATCCCACAAATCGATGCCCGGACCTGACACTGGCCAGGCGTGTTCTTCCAGGCTGGGGAGCGAAGGTCAGCTATCAAGAAGGCGTTAGGCTGACCCTTGAATGGTTTCGAGAACAGGTTTCTGAATGGCGCTCGGCCAACATGGAATCTTCGGCTGTGCCTGCGATGCGCCCTGTGAGCGGTGCGTGAAATCCTGCGCGACGATCAGGGAGACATTTATGCCGGCGATTCTCTTGGCACTGTGACCACCGCTGTGGTTTGAGCAAAGCGGCGATATCGATCATCTCGCCGGGAGTAGAAACGGCAAGGCAACAGCCGAGCCGATGCGCGGCTATGACAGGACATCCTATTCGTGAAATTGATTGTTGTGACACCGGCCGGTCGCGAGAAATATCTCCGCCTGCTCAGCCATTATGTACTGAAGAGCCCTGAAGTATACGAATGGCATTTGTGGGACAATTGCCGCAACGAGGTCGATCGTGCCTATCTCCAGCAGCTGGCTGCGACAGACACGCGTTGCAGGATAAAAACGCTTCCTGATGCTGATGGCAGCAACAACGCGATCGGCGACTTCTTTCGCTTCTGCGACGATCCGGACGCTTTCTATTTGCGCCTCGACGACGATGTGGTTTTTCTGGAAGATGGCTTCTTCCCTAGATTCATGGAGAGGGTAGCAAGCGAAAGGGGGTCGGCTCTGTGGTATGCGCCGTTGATCATCAACAACGCAATCTGCAACACGCTGATCAAGTATCTTTCCAGGGTCTTGGTCGACGGGCCACTTACGTGTCAGGCGGCATGCGAATTCTCGTGGGCCCACGCTAGTTTTCCGATGGCGCTTCACCCGGTCTTCATCGAAGCCGTCAAAGCCAACAGACTCGGCGATTTCCGCGTGCCGGACCGGGAGATCCGGCTGTCGCGCTTTTCGATCAACGCGATCGGCTTCTTTGGATCCGACATAGTGGAACTGGGTGATCTTTTTATTCCGCCAAAGAACGGTAGCGGCGGTGAGGAAGAATGGCTATCGGCTACACTGCCGGCAATGCTCGACCGCCCGGGCAAAGTGCTCGGCGATCTGGTCGTGGCGCATTTCAGCTTCTTTACCCAGGAACGGCGTCTGCTCCAAAGCAATATTCTTGACAGCTACTATGGGCTCGCCGGCCTCGTCCCCGCGCCTTACAAAACACCTGCGATCCCCTTGAAAGACCGGCTAAGGCCGTGGCGCAAGCTCAAAAGGAGTCGGGCGCCGAAATACACGATCTCGCTTCCCCCCAGCATTGCTGACTGACACGCTGCACAGGCAGCGCCTGATCTACCTCAGGCAAACTGACCGATACATACGCCTGGCCGGCCGACTGGCTGATTTTGGTCTTACCTTGCGATCCCGGCAACGCACTCGGGATATTGCGCGGCCATCATGCACCGGTCCGCGTGCTCGGCAAAAACCCCGCTTACCTGTTCGGCGTCAAACCGGGACCTTCGTTTGCGCTTCTCGTCATTGATGAGGAATCCAGTGATGGCATCGAGCTTTCGGGTGAAGCTTTTGAGGACGAACCGCGCCTGCCGGGGGAAGTGGCCGGCCCAAGGCGTATCCTTTGCAAGTTGGCGATAGATGGCCAAAACTTCTGGTTCGACGCCAATTGGGTGCTGCGACCAGGGTTTACCCCGCGTGAAGTGGCGCGCAAACGACTTGCCGAACGATATCTGACTGCTGAAATTCGTCATGACGTTCCAGTAAGGGTGCATAGTCTGCCATCTGCCTTCAAAGGCAACGTTGAGCGCACCTTGGTCCAGACCGTAGGTATGCTGCGAGGAGAGTTCCCGAGTTCTCTGCAACAGCCCCTCTCGCCGTACCAGCGGCATGTTGAACACCAGCACGCCCGCATTGAATTTCGGTGCGCCCGGCTTCATCGGCAGGTGCTTCCGGTACTTCGCGTCGAAATAGCTCTGCTCGTCGTGAGCGGCCAGCAACGGCGCGTGCAGTTGCGCGTGGGTGAGGTCGGCTATCGATCGATTGAAGAGCACGTCGCTGTCGGCATAGACGATGCGATCGTAGGGCTCGAGCTCAGGCAATTGATCTGCGAACAGCCTGATATAGGTCGCCAAGGTCAGATGGCCCGGATCAAAATTCGTCGCCTCCATGAACTTCGACACGTCAAGGATGCTGACCGCGGACCCTAGCAAGCGCTCACCGACCTCCAGGTCTTTTGCGCCGGCACCAGTCTGAAGAAGAAAGCCCTTGATTGGGCCGGATACGTCCAACACACGGCGCGCGGCCAAGCAAGCGTATGGGAAGTAGTTTTGATCGGCAGCGAAAAAGAAGCACGGATTTTGCGACATATCTTGACTCACCTCAGAGCGCATGCTCATCAAATACTTGTCTTGCTGTCGCAGGGCGGAAAGCTTTGACGCGTAGCTCTCTTGGTTTCTTATGGCTGAAAGAAGGCCGGCACCGGCAGATCGGTGGTAAGACAGCCGATTGTGACTGCCGCAGCATGCCTCGCCTGTCCAATGGCAACGTCCATATCGAGATATTTGAACGTCGCAAGGCGGCCTACGAAACTCACGTTGCGGAGTTGCGTGGCCTCATACCGGTAGCGATCCAGCAACGCCGATCCGGCTGCTAGATTGACCGGATAGAATGGAACGTCATTCTCGCCGCATTCGAAGCTGAACTCGCGGGAACACAGGCTTTTTTCATGTGTTTCCCACGGCGAGAACTTCTTGTGTTCGGAAATCCGAGTGTATGGGACCTCGGGATCGGGATAGTTTACGACTGCGCTTTTCTGAAAGTCTCCAGTGACGACGAAATCCTCGAATCGCAGCGACCGATAGGGCAGCCGCCCGAACTCGAAACTGAAAAACGCATCCAGTCCCCCTGTGTAGAAGATATGATCGAATTCGCGGTCGACGCCGTCGCGGTGGAACTTGGTATTATATTCGACGGTGATGAGCGGATGGTGAAGCATCTTTTCCACCAAGGCGGTATAGCCTTCCTGCGGAATTCCGATCCGAGAATGGTGGAAGTAATTGTTGTCCTTGGTAAAGCGCAATGGCAACCGCTTGAAAATATCGGCTGGCAACTGGTCGGGTGGACGCCCCCACTGCTTTTGCGTATAGCCCTTGAAAAACGCGTTATAAAGTGCCTCACCTATACTTGAGATTGCTTGCTCTTCGAAATTTCGAGGGTCATGGTCCAGTGGTACCGAAAGATTCCGAATATGCGCCTGCGCGTCCTCTTCGGTGAACTGCCTTCCGAAAAATTGGTTCAACGTGTTTAGATTGATTGGAAGCGAGAACAGCCGCCCGGCCACATTGGCCTTCACCTCCAACGCAAAAGGCCTGAATTCTGCAAATCGTGAAACGAACGACCAGACATCCATATCGTCGGAATGGAAAATATGCGGTCCGAACACATGCTTCATGATGCCGGTCCGCGCGTCTCGCTCGGTGTGGCAGTGCCCACCGGGATGCGGTTTTGCCTCGACAACCCGAACCGGATAGCCGGCGTCAGCCAGCGATCTGGCCAAAGTCGCGCCTGACACGCCGGCACCTACGATCAAAATTCGCACATAACCTCGCAGAAGAGCATCATTGAAATGGCAGGCCTCGACGCAGTGACCCCGAACCTACCCATTCCTGTTCGCATTGCCGAACAGGGGCGGGGTTTGGTGCATAGGCTTAATCGAGGTGAAATGTACTGCCGGTTCAGCAAGGGAAGGCTGCAGGCAAGTTTCCGCGCCGTCTGGCTTCAAAGGCACATACAAGTGCTGACCCTTATAGCCGAGGCGCTGGCATTGCTAGGCGTTCGTAGCATCCCATCTTTCTATGTCAACTTGGCCGATGTGCCGTTTGCAAAAAGACCCAGGTATTTCCGGACGCGGTTCGGCTTTTCTTCGGCAGACGGCTATGCCGAGATTGCCGCGCCTGATTTCATCTTCAATGGCTGGCCGGAGGCGAAATTCGACGACTACGATCAAAAAACGTCGGCGATGGCAGTCGCGTCGGAAGGGCAGCCGCGCAAGAACAGCGCGTTTTGGGCAGGGCGCTGCATGAACGATGCGCGCAAGGCAACGGTCCAGGCTGCGACGGTCCGGCCCGATCTCCTGGAGGCTTATGACACCGCGCCTGATTACGACTCCGCCTCCGTGCAATATTCCGGCACCTTCAAGACCATGGAGGAGCAGGTCGCCACATTCAGATACATGATTGATGTCGAAGGTGCCGGCTATAGCGGGCGCTTGAAATTGCTGCTGCACACCAAGCGCGTCGTGCTGATGCAGGACCGACCATGGCATGAGTGGTTCTTCGGGGATATCGAGCCGTTTCGTCACTACGTCCCGGTGGCACGGAACATGTCCGACCTGGTCGAGCGTATCGAATGGTTGCGTGCCAATCCGAAAATGGAGGCCGAAATAGCCGCGGAGGCGCAGCAATTCGCGCAAACCAACCTGACGCGCTCGGCCGCGGTGGCCACATGGGCCCGCTTGCTTGAAGGCCACGTGGCTGCCGGCGGCAATTTGAAGTCCAATCTTCGGAAACTGACGCGTTCGAAACGGTAGTCCAACGAAGGCAACGTATTATTTGCGTCGCGAAGGCCTCTTCGTGAGCCGCCTCACGACAGGTCACCGTCCGAGCTGCGATTGTGAGGTGGGCGAAAGACGCAGCGTTTCCGTCGGTCTGGCCTGGTCCGACTGCAATGCCTGCCAGGCCGGCGCGGCGGCAAGCGCTGCTTCATGACGGGCATGGGCGTCGGCGCTGTCGAAACCCGTGACGCTGATAAAAACGTTTTCGCCTGATCGAACCGGCAGGCGGGGAAAGCTGTTTTCGGCATGCTCGGTCACAAACGCAGCGAGTGGCCGCGCGCCAGGTGCCGCCAGCACGGACTCGGCATCAGTTTCGAAGCGGCTGGCGAAATCGACTTCGGCGCCGGGCCGCAGATGATGAATCTTAATGACGACAATATCCGACAAGCGGTTGTCTCTGCTTGGCTTTTCGTAAGCCGGCAAGGCTGTCCGTTGCGAGCCCGTCAGGTCGAAGCCCGCGCCCGGCCATGCCGGTTTCAGCAACAGCACGTCGTCGGAGTCAATCATCGTGGCGTTGGCGGCATCGCGCCAGGCGGCCCACACCGATCCCTCGTAAAACGCGGTCAGCGCTTTTTTGCGCGCTTCCATGCCGTCGAAGCCGCGCAGCCAGACGAACATGTTTGGTCGGTCGAGATCGCGGAACTGGCCGATGATGGTCATCCCTGCCGTTTCCTGACCCTCGATCAGGTGACCGTCGAAGATGCTGATCAGCGCCTCGCGCCGGCCAGGTTTCAGCGTGTATTGTCTGAACTCGACGATCGGCGAGGCGTTGAAGCTGGATTTCGACGGGGCATTCAGCGGCACGCTCATCGCGCAATCTCCAAAACAGGGTGTTCATCCTGTTCTAAAACAGACCGGTTGTCCTGTTTTGTCAATCTGCTATCGTGTGGAGATGTCAGCAGAGATTACCGCTCGCCCAAAGGTGCGGCCCGGGAAACGCACCAACGACCCGGAAGGCCTCCGCAAACGCGTGCTCGATGTCGCCGAAGCCTCCTTTCAGGCGCGCGGCTACCACGCTTCCAGCCTCGGTGACCTGATGGCAGCGGCGGGTGTCACTGGCGGCGCGCTGCATCATCATTTCCCGACCAAGAAGGCGCTTGCGCTGGCGGTGATCGAGGAGCGGGTGGCGGCAGCCGTAGAAGAAACATGGATCGCGCCGCTGCAGGCGGCTGGCTCGGCGCGCGAGGGCGTGCGCAGCGTGTTCGAGGCCGTGGCAACGGAACTGGAGCAGCAGGGTTTCGTGCGCGGCTGCCCGCTCAACAATCTGGCGCATGAACTGTCGCTCGCCGATCCGGATTTTCGCGCTGCTCTTGCCGCCATTTTTTCGGCATGGCGCGAGGCGATCGCTGACAAGATCAGGGCCGACCAGCAAGCGGGCAGGGAGCAGGACACCGATCCGCAGCGCTTCGCCGCGCTCGCGGCCGCCACCTATTCCGGCGCCATGTCGATGGCCAAGACGGCGCAGGATTCCGGTGTGCTGCGCGATTGCCTGAACGCGCTGGAGCAGGAAGCTTCCCCAGCTTCGTCCTCCAAGGGCGCAGCAGTTGCGAAGCGACGTCGCAGGGTGCTGCGGCAGCACAGGGTCGTTTGATGCCGGGCGTCAGCCCTCTGCCCTGCCGGAGCCTAATTCGGTAGCGGTTTGATGATCTCGTAGCCGACCACGCTTTCGGCGTTGGTGCCCTCGTCATAGCGCCTGGCCAGAACGGCCTGCAGGTCGGGCGCGTAGAGCGCGGTGAATTCATCCTGTGTCTTGCCGGCCTCGTTCTTGATCGTCTGCCTGACGGCGAGCACGTTGTATTTGCAGTCGCTCAGGCTGAACGTCTCTTTGCCCTTGACGTTGATCTCGAGCGTCTCAGTGCCCATTCGGTTGTTTGTTGGGTGCGAGGCGAACGAATACGGTCTTGCTTTTCGCCCCGGCCTTGAGCGGAAACAGCTTTCTGAGATCGGAAAGCGGGATCATGGCAAGCTGACCGGTCTCGCTGTCGCGAAACACCTCGATCAGGCCGCCGAACAGAAACTGCGTCTGCGGCGATTGGGATTGGTATTCGTTGGCAACCGACACCATTCCACCCGCCGCCGGTCGAAACTCGCTATGGATGCCGGGCCTTTCGAGAACGAAGCCGGCCTTGGCGGTTTTGGCGTCGATGCACTCGGCACCATGAGCGGCGCTCGCCAGGATGGTGAGTGTCGTGCCGATGGATATAGTCTTCATGGCGTCCTCCTCTGCCCGCGTAAGTTGAGTGCAGCACCGGAAGGAATGCCAGACCTGCGGCACCGTGTCGACATACTGTTCGAGGCAACTAGACGAAGAGGCGCCGGCTGTGCTGAATTTCGCGCCATGAATCGCATCTCGGCAGGATCAGTCTCCCGGCGCAGCTTCCTGGCGCAGGCGGTAGGGTTTGCTGCGGCCGGCGCCGTTGCGCGACCGGCGCTCGGTCAGACCGGGCAGCGCAATCCGCCCGTCGACGCCACCTTCCTGTTTATCGCTGATGTCCATGCCTGCCGCATGGCCAGCGGGCTGAGCCCCAATTGCCAGCAGGAAGGCAAGACCGACGCTGCCTTGCTGCGCAGTATCGCCGCCTTGAACGCCATCGACGACAAGGAATGGCCGGCCGAAATCAACGGCGTCGCCACCGGCTTGCGTTCGGCCGGCAGCCGCCTCGCCACGCCGCTCGGCCTCGTCGTCGGCGGCGACATGACCGACGATGGCGGCGGCCAGATCACCCAGCCCAGCGAGGGCACGCAGCTTCTCCAGTTCAGCCAGCGCTATCAGCAAGGCGTCGGCCCGGATCGCGTGCACATGCCGGTCTATGTCGGGCTTGGCAACCATGATCTCGACCAGAATGGCCCGCCACCTCATGTCGACTGGTATAGGCGCGAATTGCGCGACTATGTCGAGGTCAACCACCGCCCGGGCGTGTTCTTCAAGCCGCCGGTGCCGGCGACCGACTACGATGTCGATACCGACTGCTATTCCTGGGACTGGGGTGGCCTGCATCTCATCCAGACGCACCGTTTTGCCGGCGACACCGGCCATGGCGCGCTCTCCAGCCTGCCATGGCTGAAGCAGGATCTGGCGACCTATGCGGCGGATGGCCGCCCCGTCATCCTCTTCCAACACTATGGCTGGGATGTTTTTTCGATCGAACGATGGGATGCCGCCAAAGGAACCTTCGACGATGACGGTCCTGGCCCGCCGCATTGGTGGAGCGAAGCGGACCGGCAGGCGCTGCTGGCGGCGCTGAAGGGCTACAATGTCGTCGCTATCTTGCACGGTCACCAGCACGAGGTGCCGATGATCTACCGCCGCGACGGGGTCGATCTGTTCAAGCCGAAGGCCGCCTATATGGGCGGCTTCGCGCTGGCGCAGGTGACCAGCGACAGCATGGACGTGGTGCTTGGTGAAGCCATCGGCGATCATGGCGAGGTCGCCTTCACCAACGCTTTCTCGAAGAGCCTGAACTTCTAACGGCGGCAACTGAAGCAGACAGCAAACCGCCTAAAGCAATTCCAGGAAAAGTGCGTAGCGGTTTTCCGTCCGGAATTGCGTAAAAACAAACACTTAGAGCGGTTCGGCGCTTTTATCAAAAGCTGAACCGCTACTTAAGCCGCTTCCTCATCGCTGTTGAAAACGGCAGCGCAGCGATCAGAGCGCCTTTCTGACCCTGTCCTTCACGTCGCCATAGGCCTTCTGCAATTTGCCGGCGATTTTGTCGGCCGAGCCTTCAGCCTGGACGCGCCTGTTGCCGGTGGCCTTGCCGGCGGCTTTCTTCACGGAGCCTTTGAACTGCTTGGCTAGGCCCGCAACCTGATCCTTGTTCACCATGGCCGCATCTCCTGGGGTTTAATTTGCCTTTGTCCTGGGCAAACGGGCGGCTGGTTTTTCGGTTCCGAGGCCACGGGTCCGCGATGGCCAGAGCCGTCCGGCTCGCCGGCGCTAAGCGGCGATTGCCGCTCGCCATAAAAGAACGCCCCTCGCGCGTTTTATTGCACGGGAGGCGTCCTTTGTGTCAGCCTTTCCTGAGATTGCTCTCGTGAACTGCTGACGATACCCAAAATGCATGGATGCCAAAATGGTTCCCGGCATGGTGCGATTTTTTTCGACAGCTGACGCTCGACCGGTTTCGGCGCCAAATCCGCCATCGAATCCCTGCTTAATCCAACCTGGCGGCGATCGGTCCGCCGGGCGGCGAAAGCAAAAATTGACACGGCGTCAAAAGAAGTCTATAAGAAATTCGTCGATATTTGTTTGACTGACTTTTGTTATCCGCGTGCTCAGGCGCGCCTTTGACGAACTTCCCCCATCAAAATCGAGACAAACGTTGTTGTGCATTCGCATGACGGCGAACGAATATTTGCCACGGAAAGGGTTCGTTATGAGCACAGGCACAGTTAAATGGTTCAACGCCACCAAGGGTTTTGGTTTTATTCAGCCTGACGACGGCTCGGCCGACGTTTTTGTCCACATCTCGGCCGTAGAGCGCGCCGGAATGCGCGACATCGTTGAGGGCCAGAAGCTCGGCTATGAGATGGTCCGCGACAACAAGTCGGGCAAGATGTCCGCCGATCAGTTGAAGGCGGCCTAAAACGGAATTCAGCCTCGCTGGTGACCACGGATGTACTGGCACTGGTGAATGGCGAATTTCAGCGCATGACCCCGGAAACATCGTTTCCGAAGGATCATGCGCAGAATGAGAAAGTGCCAGCGCGTCCAAAAGGACGCGCGGCGCTCCAGCGGAAGGTCAGGCAATGCCTGGCCTTTTGCGTTTGGGGCGCTTCAAAAGTTCGAAAAGAGCACCGCGCGTTCGCTTGAACGTGTTAAGGGTGCTCCAGCAATTTGAATCCGACTGCCGTATTGCTTTGTGCGTGGTCCTGGTCGAAAGACCGGTCTCGCCATTTTTCGGCATTACGCTCCGAACCGGGAGAAAGACCTTGACCGCCACTTCAAAGAAATCCCGCGACCAGGCCGAATCCATCTTCAGCAAGACCCAGACCCAGTCCATGTCGCTCAACCGCATCATTTCCGAACAGGATGCTGTCAGCCAGGCCCGGGAAGCCAAGACCGCGCGGCTGCGCGAATTGCGCCTGGAAAAGGAAGCCGACGAGATGGCTGCGGCCGCCGCGCTCCCCGCCTCGCCGAAGCGCGTGGGCAAACGCTGATGGCCACCAAGCGCGTCCCGCAAAAGGCGATCGCCGCCGATTCGACCATCGCCGATGTCGTGGGAGAACTCGACAAGCCGGTCGAATATGTCCGCCGCGTGCTCGAAAAGCTCGAGCGCTGCAGGCGCGCCCATGGCGATGCCCAGGTCAGGCTCGGCGTGCGTGGCCGCTCCGAATGCCCGAACTATCTGATCGAGTATGTCCGCGAAAATGCCAAGACCCATGAGCGGGTCACCCATCAGGATGCCGCCTATAGCGGCAGCACGCATCGCGAGCTGGCGCCCCGGCACATCGAGGAGGCCAGGAACTGGTCGCCCGAGGAAATGAACATCACGGCGGTCTCGGCGCTGATCGGCCGCCTTCGCAACCCGAATGCGCCATCATCGCGTTTCTCTGACGAGGATTGATATGGCCATAAAATTTTCCGCCAAGGATCAGCCGGCAGCAACCGCTGCCGCCAAGCCGGCCAAGCCGGCCGCCGCGCCGAAAGCCGACGTCACCGCCGAGGCCGCGACCGATCTGTTCAAGTCGCCGGCGGATGTCGCGTCGCGCAAGACCAGGAAGAAGAAATAGCGTCCTTGCCGCGAAACGCCGATCTGAATCCGGTTGCGTCAGGGCTGCTTGCCTTGGCGAGCGCCGGAGACTTTTCGTCCCTGGAGGAGGGCGCCGCCTCTCTCTTCGATTGCCAGAGCTGCGGCGCCTGCTGTTCCTATTCATCCGAATGGCCGCGCTTCTCCACCGAAGATGACGCGCAGC
>NZ_RZTA01000152.1:0-12391 GCF_004023115.1 Mesorhizobium sp. M6A.T.Cr.TU.017.01.1.1 | reverse complement strand
GGCCCGAAGACGCTCGACCGCATTCTCCGCTTCCAGCGGTTTCTGGGCCTGGTGCAGCAGTCGGCTGAGCCGCGCCTAGCCGATCTTGCGTTCGAGGCGGGTTATTCCGACCAGGCGCATCTGACGCGCGAGGTGCGGCGCCTGTCGGGCTTCTCGCCCGCGACGGTTCTGCGACAGCTCGGCGCCTGAGCTGGCCGTTTCGTTCAATACGCCGCCGCCAGTTCCGCCTAGTCTGCCTTCATTGGAAAGGAGGCAGATATGACCATCTACAAATCCCGCATCATCACCGTGTCCATCGACCGGGATTGGCGTGAAGTCTATGACTTCGCCTCCATCCCGGAGAATTTCCAGCGCTGGGCGGCAGGCCTCGGCAGACGCTTTGAGAGATCGGGCGAGGAATGGACGGCGGAGGACCCCGACGGCCGGCCCATCCGCATCCGCTTCTCCCGACCCAATGAATTCGGTGTCCTCGATCACATCGTCTTTGCCGAGGACAAGGAAACCCGCAATGCGGTGCGTGTGGTTCCCAATGGGACCGGCGCGGAGGTCATGTTCGTGCTCTTGAGGACGCCGGACATGACGGAGGAGATCTTCGCTGCCGACGCCGACGCCGTACAGCGCGACCTCAACACCCTCAAGGCAATGCTCGAACGCTGAGCTTCCAAAGACCGCGAAAGGAGAAGATCATGGCCAAATCCAGCAACGACAAGCGCATCGACTATGTCGAGTTTTCCGTCGGCGACATCCCGCGTTCCCGCGACTTCTATGGCAAGGCCTTCGGCTGGTCCTTCAAGGACTACGGGCCGAGCTATTGCGAGTTCAACGACGGCCGCCTGACCGGCGGCTTCGCCCTCGGTGGCCAGAGCAAGGCGGCGGGCGGGCCGCTGGTGATCCTCTATGCCGACAAGCTCGACGAGACCCAGCGCCGCGTCGAGGAGGCCGGCGGGAAGATCGTCAAGCCCGCCTATTCCTTCCCGGGCGGCCGCCGCTTCCACTTCTCCGATCCGGACGGCTACGAGCTGGCGGTGTGGTCGGAGAAGTGAGGAAGCCCAAGCAAGCGAGGCAGCAGAGGGGCGGCACCGAGCCCGGCGCCTCTTCGAAAGGGTTGGACGGGCCACCAAGGATCCGATTGCGCGGCTGGCTACCGCTGCGCTGACCCTTGCGATGTAACAATTATTGTCCGATTGCGTGGCGTTCGCATCGTATAAGGCTGGCCTGAGGACCATCGCATACCGCGCCGCGCATGACGGAACCGAGACGAACGACAGTACGACAGAGACTGTATGCTTTTTTGATCGCTGGCTTGGGCGGGCTGGCCGCATCGGCAATCTCGTTTTCGATGACGCTCTACGAAGCCGCCCATCCGCCAAAGGTGCCTGTTGTGCAAGCCGGCCAGCAGGTCGATACCGGTCGCTGGTTCGTAACCTTGCGAACGGCACGTGTCGGCACAGTGCCGCCGACGGGCGTTCCCCCATCGCAGCCTGTGCAGCTTGTGATGGTGGATCTGGATGTGGTGAACCGCTCCGCCACTCCGAACAACGTGCTCTACCGCGTCGTCACGCTCGGCGCGCCGGCGCAAAAGCTGCCGATGCCAACGGTTTATCTCGATCGCGACAAGTATCTGGCAGGATATTTCAACCCCAATATGCCGGAACGCGCGACGATGGCCTGGGAATGGCCGGCCGGTGTGCCCGTGCCGGACAAGGTGACGATCACCGTCAGCGGCCAGATCTATAAGCGGCGCGACAATCTCTACGGCGCAAGCGGGTGGTACGACCGCGATCCCGTTGCGACGGTCGATCTGCCGGTGGAGAAGGCGCCATGATGCGCATGGTACGTTCGGCGCTTGCGCTGCTGTTCGCTGCCGGCGTGCTCTACGCCATGCTGCATACGCGTCCGCTCTACAGCGACATTACCTCGCCGATCGTCTCTTCGGGCGGCATGAACAAGCGTGTGGAGGCTAGCGCGTTCGCGCTTTCGCTGGACAGCGCCAGGGTGGCGCGTGTTCTAAATGTCGAGACCTTCGGGAAGTCAAAGACCTACACGAGTTCCGGCGTATGGGTTGTGGTGGAAGGCGAGGCCGAGGCGAAATTCGAAACGTTGGGTCTCACATCGGGCGAGTGGCTGAGCGGCAGCGGCGTCCGTTATGTCCTGACCGACCGGGTGCCGGCGACGATCGAAATGATGCCGGGCGATGCCTACCAGCCCGGCCTGCCACGCCGTGTCCTTCTGATATTCGAAGTGGCGGAGGATGCCGTCGCTGGCGGGACCGTAGTGGTCGCACGCACAAAGTTGCTGCCGCTCGACGATGAGATCCGCATCGCCACGAATGTTTCCGGCAAGGACATCGAGCCCGCGATCACCATCCGCCGCAACCAGGAAGGACCGCCATGGACAGTTCTCCCACAGAGGTGACATCAACGCGGCGAGGCTACTGGCTGAGCATGATAGCGCTGGTGGTTGCATTGCCTGCCGCGCTCTCCGCGCAAACGTGGGGAAGCATCAAGGACTGGCGCTCCCAACATTTGCGTCAGCCGGTATCTGCGACCTTGGGGCAACCGATCGACTATGCCGGCGCAAGCTGGACCGTGACGCGCCTCACCAGACTGGCAGGCAGCGAGGGAAGCGCCGTCGTCCTTGCCGAGTTCGAGGCGCTCGCTGCTGACCCGAAGGCGCTCGGCGCCATTCCATGCCAGGTGCGGCTTTCCGATGAAAGCGGTCGCGAATGGCAGCCAACCTTGTTTGCCGATCCGGTGGTCAGAAAGCAATATCCAGAGGCCCAGCAACGGTCCCTGTGTGGTGGCAGCGCGTTTGCGGCGACGGAGCCCGGCAAGCCGGCCCGGATGGCTGCCAGCTTTTCGATTCCACCTGCAGCGAGCAGCCTCACGCTGTCGATCGCCCTCTATTCGGCGCTGCCGAATTATCTCAGCGTCAGCGAGCCGCGGACCTGACGCCACTCGCTTCACCAGCCGTGGCGACCGCGGTCTCGAGCACGGCTGCAAGCAGCGCGACCCGGACCGCGTCGAGCAGGATTCCCCCGTCGAGTTCGCTGGGGCTGCCGATGAACAGGCTGATGGTATCGGCGAAGATCTGCCAAGTCCCGAGATCATGTGCTCCGATCAGCCTTGTCAGGCCATACCACATCCAGGCGCCGACCCAGGAGATCGCCTGATAGGCGATGACGAAGGTGACAAGCGTGGCAAGGCCGGCACTGAGCGTCAGCTTGAGGCAAGTCCAGACCGGCGAGTAGCGGCTGCGATAGCCGCCAACGAAATGGGTCGCGAAATCCTTCAGCCACCTCTGCCAGGAGGTCGTGCGCAATGGCGCAGGACCGGGAGCGGCCGGCGCGGAAAGTTCATAGCCGTTGATGATTGCCGCCATCGCCAGCCAGACAATCGGCAGCAACGCGAAAAAGAATAGATTCTGAAGCTGCTCTCCGAAGGGAAGCGGTCGGAATTCCACGGGAACGAACTGGCCGGCCGCGGCCGCCGAAGTCACCGGCGCAAGCAAATCGAGGCTGAGCTGTTGCAGCGCGGCACCTGCGCCAAGCCAACGGATGAACTGGTCTTTCCATTCTCCGAGCGCGTAGAGGCCGATGAAGACCCAAGTTGCGTCCGTCGCCACGATCAGCAGCCGCCAGTAGGGGTGAGAGGCGCGCGCGTTCAGCCGCTTGGCGGCAAAACGCACCAGCCAGCAAATGACGATCGACAGTACCACGCCGCTTGACTGAAGAATGGCGAAGATATCGACGCTCTTGCCGAGATCGGCTTGGGCTAGCGCCATGCGCGAATACTCACGGACCGTATCGCCGAGAAAACCCCAGGCGGCATAGTAGGCGAAGAACGGTAGGATCGCGGCCGCGGTAATCGCCAGGATCGGCTCGCGTTTTGTTTCGTCCGCTCCCTTTTTCGCTTTTTGTCTCAACGCCGCCACCGCCGGCATATGCGGCCGGAGCACTACGAACATCATGACCAGTACCATCAGCTTGGCGAGAATCACCAGCGACAGCATGACCATTCCGCCCAGCGGGAATTGGAGACCGATCATCACGGCGCCCTGTAGCAACAGATCACGAGCGATCATGCCGAGGCAGCCGACAAGCAATAGCTGCGGCCAGCACCGGACAAGAAACCGCGCGGTTAACGCGAGCGGCCGGTATATGTCATCAATCGTCGTGGTCATCGCGTCAGGTGGCTTTCGCGCTCCGCTCGTGGACTTTTCAATACGTCGTTTCGCCAGACGGTCCGCATCCATTCCTGCAGACCGTTGCGATCAAATTCAAACCCACGGGTTTGGATTTGATCGAAGGTAACGCAAGTTTACCTGATACGCCTTTCCGGCTTGACCGGTGGGCCTGTGAACCAAGATCCGGAGGTTCCCAGCTTTGGAGAATAGCGGCCAAGATGACCGTCTTTCAGCCAAATCGGCAGCACCTGGTGACAGCATTTCTTCAAAAGCCCGTACTTTTGCAGGGTTTGTGCACTTAGGGCCGGGTTGTATTGGCGGAGGGAGTGGTCGTCGAAGAGCCACATCGGGCGCCGATGTCGGCAGGGTGAAGTGCTAGTCGGTCAGGTTAGTAAAATCGTGGCGGCGCGCGCGAACATGTGCCAGCAAATTCGTTTCATTGACGACCCCGGACTGAAAGAGAGTCAGCGTGGTCGAGGCCAGAATCTGACCGTCTATCGAGGTGCTGTACCATTTAGCGTCGGCGGCTATCTGGTCGACCACCCGCTGGCAGATCGCCCGATCTTCAGGTCTTAGGAACTGGCTTTGCGGTGCTCGTAGCATCTCGACGCCTTTAAAAGGGGAGTTACTGTGTCTCCCACGCGACACAATGCGTGGTCGCGGACAATGGACCGTAAACGCATTCAGACAGAAAATTGCCATTCATTTGAGTGGTGCACGCGAGGCCTTAGTCAAGATGTCGCTAAATGCGAGACAACGCGCTTCGCTCAAGCGGGGACGGCCCAGCGGCTTGGTTGCGGGGGGGACTGGCAGCTGGAGGCCGCTGGGCCTGACCAGCGAGCCTTAAGATACTCGCCTGGCTGGCGAATACATGCGCTCAAGCTAATGGAATCGAAACATGCGAACGAACTATGTGGCGATAATTCCGCTGTGTAGAAGCCACAAGGTGCCCCGCAATGGGTCCATACATCTGGAACCGCAATTGCACGGTGTGGGGAATGGGGTGGAGGCCCGTCGCTTCGCAAATGTAGCGGCGGGTCTTCTACATACCGGCTGCGTCCCAGCCTACGCACTCCCGTCCGTTTCGTGGCAGCATCCGGATGGCCGGCGCCGCTTGGGGGACGTGGGGTAAGAACGCTTGGCGGGCGCCGGCCAGGCGGTTGGAGTCCGCCGCCGTTGAATAGTACCGAACTCGGCAATTCAAATAGTTCTAATTCCGTGATCGGGGAATGTCAGCGATCGACGACGCTCAGTCCTTTGCATCGTCATCGTCTTGCACAGAGCCTTCGTTTTCATCTGCCGGCCTTTCTAACCCGGCCAGTTGCCGGTCGGCCATTTCTTTAGCGAGGCCCACCAAGGCATCGACCTCTTGCATCTGGTCCACGTGACCGCCATTGGCGACGCGTTTCCGGATCCTCTTCAGTTGGTCAGAGGTTCGTCGTAACATCTCGGCGATAGACGGCTTCTCGGCCACGCCTGCATCTCCTGCATCCCAACCCTTGAGACGAGCAAGCGTTCCGGCCCGAAACTTTTTACGGCAAAAGTCAACATTCAATCGACACGCTTTTAATCCGGGTCATGAAGTCCGCGCAATCCGTGGCGCAAGTTCGAGCGGCCCGGCAGCCTTATTGGGGTGACCATCAGCAGGCCGCCGGGCCTAGACCGCCAGCGGGCTTAAGAGGAGGCGCTGTGCTGGCTGAGCAAAACCTGCGCTCAAGACAACGGAGTAGCATCATTCGAACGAACACTTTCGTCCATCTGGATCTCGTTGTTTTTGATGCAGGCCTCGCCGCCGGCAGGTGAGGGGCGGGCGCCGCTGACTTCTTAGTCGCCCCCCCGGGGACCGCCGAACTTGACGCCGGCTGCTTCGAAAGCGGAAAGGATCGCCACGACCTCTGGCATGTACGCACCACCTAAAATGCCGTGTCTTGCGGGCAGAGTTTACGTCTGCCCGCCTAAGTCCTTGGATGCGAGCCCGGCCTTTTTGAGCGAACCGAGGAAGAAATCGACGTCCTCTGGTCGAATGATCCGCCTCGCGACCTCCTGCCGGAGGTTCTTGATCAAACCTGGCGCGTTTTCTTCAAGCCAGACACGTTCGCGCCGGGCGTCCGCTTCATATCCGCCCTCGCCGAAAATCGCGGCCGCGATGGTGTGAAAGTTGGCATTGCCGGGAAACGTGGTTTTCCTGATCCACATGGCCGCCTGCGGATAATCGCCGCGAAAATAGGCGCAAAGGGCAAGCGCGGTCTCGTAATAGGCTAAAGGACCCGGGTTGCGCGTGTGAGCTTCCGCGACCAGCGGGCAGCCGTCGTCCCAGCCTCCTGAAAGCGCCAGCCGATATCCGTACTCGCCCATCAGTTCGGTGTCGTTGGGGTTGATGTCCAAGGCACGCTTGCCCACTAGCAGCGCCGCCTCGATCTCTTTGCTGAAATAGAGCGCGAACATTTCCGCCTGCAGGCCGCGGATATTGAGCGGATCCAGTTCCACGGCCCTCCTGGCCGCGGCAAGAGCGCGAGCGACCGAGGCCGAAGTCGCGGCTTCGTCGGAAGGAAAGAGGAATCGAATCTCGTCGATATAGGCCTGCGACAGCAGACCCCAGGCCGTGGCGTAGCCCGGGAAGCGCTCAACGGCCTTCTCCAGGCACGCACGCACCGCTGGAAGTGCACTTTGATCGAGCTTTGCGCGGTAAGCGTAGAAGGAAAGCGTGCAGGAATAGGCAGCCCAATCGTCGGGAGGATTCAAGACGTTGAGCGAGGCGTCCGCCTGAAAAATCACGCCGTATGTCTGGGCCAGGCTCGTCGCCACTTTCTGTGCGATATTGGCCTCGGTATCGAGAAGCGCGGCGACTTTCGTCTCTCCATCATAACTGTCCGCCCACAGGACGGAGCCGTCTGCCCGGTTTATGAACCTAATCCGAAGCCGGAAGCCATCGACCGACAGGTGGACGCTTCCCGCAAGAACAAAGCGCGACGGCGCGACCGAATTTTCGGGAGGCTGAACGACGATGACGTCCTTGAACTTAGAGAGTTGCCCGACAATTTCCTGTGTCAATCCGCTCGCAATCGCCCTGGAGGCTTCCGTTCCTGAAAGATCCTCAAACGTCTCGACCAGCAGTCGCGGAATCTCAGGCGAAGTCGGGCGGACGCCACCCCTCGCCAATCCAAATGCCACAACAGCCAATGCCGCGACGGTAGCCGCAAGAACCACCGTCAGCCATGATGCCTTCATCCATCGAGCAGGGGTCGGGACTTTTTCTGCCCACTCAACCGGCAAGGCCGGCTCAATGGTCTCGAGGGACGATCGCACCGAGAACGTTGGAACGTAACCACCTTTCGGGATCGTGATGAGAATTGGATCGTCGTGTCCGGCAGTCAGGTAGTAACGCTCGAGCCCGCGCCGGAGGTGGCCAGCCTCGATGCGGACAATCGGATCCGTCTGCGGGTCGAAGGACATATCGCGGCCGAACACTTCGACAGCGATCGAATAGGCCTTGATACGATCACCGCGACCCTCCAGCGTCTCCTCCACCACATGGCTGAGGAAGCGGCGCTCGCGACCGGTTGCATCGAAGTCCGCACTGTTGAGGATCAGGGCAAGCTGGGCACGACAATCCTCTGGGGCGAGCCTATGCTCCCTCCCTGCGGCTGGTTCGGCCCGGATCACCTTGGATTCCCTCACCTGACGTTCTGGGGTGACTACTCCCAGTTATATTTCTTTTTTTCGCCGGTTACCCCTCGTCGCGTAGTCTATATGCGCGATCCAGTTCTTGCAATACTCCTAGTAGTCTGAACGAATAACGTCCGGATGACGGCGACGATTTGTGCAATGCAGCGGCGGACGACAACGGATCAACAGTTAGGCGGCCTCACCGGCAAGCGCAATTTGAATTTGCGATTTTATAGGCTTGGTGTCCACCGCACTCGCTATGGTTGTTCAGAAATTACCCTGTAGCCCACGTAACTTACATTCCGCAGCCGCCTCCATGCGATAGGCTACGGTGGTTTCGGGAAAACACGAATCTGCGCTATGAGGATGGACGACGAACCGGCTGATAGACAAAGAGCGGTCTCGGCGGCGGTACGTCGATTCCCGCAGTTTGAATTGGCGATCCATCGGCTGATGGACCGAAGTGAGGGCTTTCAGGATATGTGCGAGGAACTTGCTGAGGCGGAACTCGCACTGTCGAGGATCGACAAGGTCCCGCCGGCATTGCGCGAGTCCAGACGAGCCGAATGGCAGGAACTGGTGGATCGGTTGGTTGGGGAAGTCGGAGCCGTGCTGCACGCGGACGCTGCCCGCAAATCGCGTGTCATTCCCTGGCCGCCACGGTGAGAGGCAAGAACTATTCGGGGGCTGACTTGGAATTTCTGTCTGGCAAGCGATCTCTACAAACTGTGGCAGCCTTGCTCCCGGCCCTGCTTGTCGTCACCGTCGCGTCAGCCCAGGACGACACGCAGGAGCTCGCCAAGAAGTTATCCAATCCGATCGCCTCGCTGATCAGCGTGCCGATCCAGTTCAACTACGACAGCGGCTATGGCCCGAACGATGGTGACAAAGCCTATGTCAACGTGCAGCCGGTCATCCCGATCACGCTCAACGACAACTGGAACCTGATATCGCGCACCATCTTGCCTATTGCCTGGCAGCACGACATTGCAGGACCATCCGGCGACCAGTCCGGGCTCGGCGACATAAGCCAAAGCCTGTTCTTCTCGCCTTCCCAACCCACGGCGAGCGGGATCATCTGGGGTGTCGGCCCGGTGTTTCTGTTGCCCACTGCGACTGATCCGTTGCTTGGCGGGGAAAAATGGGGGGCGGGACCGACCGGCGTTGTCTTGAAGCAATTCGATGGCTGGACGGTCGGTATGCTGGCCAACCATATCTGGTCATTTGCAGGCGACAGCGACCGCAGTGATATAAACTCCACGTTCCTGCAGCCTTTCGTCTCTTACACGACGAAGGACGCCTGGACCTTCACGCTCAATACCGAGAGCGCCTACAATTGGGAAGCGCATCAATGGTCGGTCCCGATCAATGTCCAGGTCTCGAAGCTGGTTGTGATCGACAAGCAGCCAATCAGCCTCTTCGCCGGTGTGCGATATTGGGCGGTAAGCCCCGATAGCGGACCCGACGGCTTCGGATTCCGCACCGGAATTAGCCTGCTGTTCCCGAAGTAGAGCCAAGAACAAATGACCCGCTGTCGACATGAAAGACGATCGGAATCCGATATCCATTAGCTGAGCAGCGCGAATGCATATACGGTCGCATCGGGACATGAAGTGAAAGACGGAAAGAGGGGACTTTATATGGGAATGATCCGAGCTCTCGTGTTGGCCTCGGCGGGAACAGCGGCAGCGCTGGTTGCGGTGCCGGCGATCGCCGCTGACGCTGCGACGCAACTTCCTGAAACCGCACCCGCGCCTGCTGAAGCCGCGCCAGTCTGGACCTTCACCGCAGAGCCCTATTTCTGGATGGCAGGCATGAAGGGCAGGGTCGGCGTCAGGGGCCTGTCGCCGGTAGATATCGACGTCGATTTCAGCCAGATTTTTGACCACATCGATTGGTCTCCCCCGCCGGTCATGCTTGCCGGTGAGGCGCGCAATGGCCGCTACGCTCTTTTCACTGACGTCATCTACCTGGGACTCGAGGCCGATGGCACGTCGGCCGGCCCGTTGGCTCTTTCGGCCGAGGTGGACATGAACACGGTGGTGTGGACCTTCGGCGGCTCCTATCGGGTCGTCGACAATGGCACCGCAACCTTGGACGTTTTGGCCGGCGGACGGCTCTGGTACCTGGATACGGATTTGACTGTTACTGGCCCTCTCGGCGTAAGGGAGGCCAGCGGCAGCAAGACTTGGGTCGACCCCATTATTGGTGTGGCCGGCGATGTTGCTCTCGGTAATGGATTCGGACTCCATGGCGAGGCGGATGTCGGTGGCTTCGGCCTTGGCGCCGACATCGATTGGCAAGTGCAGGGCACCCTTCAATACCGGTACAGTGATTCGGTCACGCTGGAAGCGGGCTATCGCTACCTTGCCGTAGACTACGAGGACGACGGATTTGTGTTTGACATTGCAATGCAGGGACCAATCATCGGCGCCAGATTTCGGTTCTGATTGGATTTGAGCCTGGGATTATTTCGAAACGGGAGAAGAGTTTGGGAAACTGTTTCGTGAGTCTGTCCAAAGTCAGGCGTATCAGCAACGTTTTGTTGGCGTCGGCGTTGGTTGGCCTGCTGTGGGGGTGCGCGTCCCGTCCGACGAATGTGCTGCTGCCCGTGGCCGATACCTCGCCTTCCTCCAGCAAGGTGGAGATGCTGGTCGCAACGACACGCAGTCGTTCCTCCAATCCGGCACAAATGTATACGGGCGAGCGCGGACTGGCCCCCTCGTTCGCGGAAATTACGGTTTCGATCCCTCCGGCATCGGTCCGCAAGGTTGGAGAGGTCGCATGGCCCAAGAAGCTGCCATCAAACCCGGCGACTGATTTCGCCGTCGTGCAGGCCCAAGAATTGACGCTCCAGACAGCGAAGGGGTGGCTTAGCGCCTCCGTCAAGAAGAGCCCGGATCACAGTGTCCTCGTCTTTATTCACGGATTCAACAATCGCTTTGAAGACTCGGTCTATCGCTTTGCGCAGATCGCGAAGGATACGGACACGCAGAGCGTCCCGATCTTGGTCACATGGCCCTCCCGAGGCAGTGCGCTGGCGTATGGCTACGATCGTGAAAGCACCAACTACACGCGAAACGCGCTCGAACTGCTGTTCCAGTATCTTGCACGCGATCCCGAAATCAAGGAAGTTTCGATCCTCGCCCATTCGATGGGCAACTGGCTTGCGTTGGAAGGCTTGCGCCAGATGGCCATCCGCAATGGCGGCCTTCCGGCGAAGTTCAAAAACGTCATGCTGGCCGCGCCAGACGTCGACGTCGATGTTTTTCGTACTCAGATTGCCGACATGGGCAAACAGCACCCGCAGTTCACCCTCTTTGTCTCGCAGGACGATCGCGCGCTCAAAGTTTCGCGACGGGTCTGGGGCGATATCCCCCGGCTCGGATCGATTGATCCGGAACAAGCTCCATACAAGGAAGAACTCGCCAGCAACAACATAACCGTCATCGATCTGACGAAAGTCAAATCCGGCGATCGTTTGCATCACGGCAAGTTCGCCTCGTCACCGCAGGTCGTGCAACTAATCGGCGCGCGAATGGCCGGCGGCCAGACGTTGACCGACAACAGAATAGGCCTGGGCGACACGATCATTCACGCAACGACCGGTGTGGCGGCCGCGGCGGGCAGCGCCGCAGGGTTGGTGATTGCGGCACCTGTTGCAGCGGTCGATCAAAACAGCAGAGAAAATTTAGGCAATCACATCGGCGCCTTGACGGGTTCCCAGACCAGCCAGAAATCGAGCGCTGGTGACAAGAATTGCGCCCTGCCAGCACCATCCGCGAAGAAGTGCAAGTCATAGTGCTTTGAAGGGGCACCCCCAGATCTGTCGCCGGACGGCAAAACTGGGAGACAACGCGATGAAACTCAGTCGACGCAATTCTATTTCTCGGCGCTAGCTCTTGGGGGTCCATCACTTGGCTCCAGAAGCGCGCGGGCTGCTGAAACCCTACACCTGGCTTTCCGATGGTTGGATAACTACCGCGTCCTTCACACCTATTTCGTGAACACCAAGAGCCCGGAGTACAAGGCGCCTTGGAACCAACTCGCCCGGTCCGCGCGTCTGCACCCCGACGCCATAAATGCACGGATTCCAGGACACCGGCGCGAATGCTCAGAATGGGTCAATGTTGCTGAAAAAGTCCGCGACTAAGCCAAGCCAAGTGGGACGCTTGCCGCAACCGCGCCCAGCGGAACCATGGTGCTCCGCGTCACCCAAGACATACACCGCGCCCGGTGCCCGACTAAGCGTCGGGTGGAACAGAATTGCCAATTCTGTTTCAAACGCCAACCTTGCGTTCCGGACCCAAGAAAGGCAACTGAGTGGTCAGAGCGGGGTCACTGCGTGAGGCACTTGTGGCCCATTGCCATTGCCTTGTAAGTCCCCTTCAGATCGACGACAAAGGCCCCCTGGGTTTCCGGAAACACGGTCATTTTGTATTTCTTCGCTACGTCGCGCTTGAACTTCGGGTCGTCTGTCAAGATGTAGCCGCCAGAGTATCCGCCCTTGAGTTCGCCGCTCGTGCTAGTGGCCACACCA
>NZ_RZTA01000151.1:0-12506 GCF_004023115.1 Mesorhizobium sp. M6A.T.Cr.TU.017.01.1.1 | reverse complement strand
AACGAACGGGATGGCAAGCAGCGTCATCATCATCAGCAGCTTGAAGTCATTGACGTAAGAGATCATCATCGCTTGGATATTGACCATGCCATCCATCTGGGAAAGCGCCGTCGGATCGCCGCTCGCTGCTGCCGGCGACGCCGCCCAGAGGTTGGGATTGAACGGATTGATGTAGGCCGAGAGTTCGGCGTGATTGATCTGCGTGTTGCGCACCAGCAGAACCGTCACCACCGAGACGCCGATCGAGGAGCCGAGATTGCGCACCAGGCTGAACAGCGCCGTGGCATCGGTGCGGTAGCGCGCATCGAGCGTGGCGAAAGCCACGGTCGACAGCGGCACGAACACCATGCCCATTCCCAAGCCCTGGATGACGCCGGAACTGAGGATCAGCCAGTTGTCCATCTGCGGCGAGAAGCTGGACATGGTGTGGAGCGACTGCGCGGTCAAAAGGAAGCCGATGACGACCAGGATCCTGGCATCGATCCTGTGCATGATGCGGCCGACCAGGAGCATCGCAACCATCGTGCCGATGCCGCGGGGACCTATGACGACACCGATGGTCATGGTCGGATAGCCGAAGATGGTCGCCAGCATTGGCGGCAGCAGCGACATGCTCGCAAGGATGAGCACGCCCATGACGAAGATGAATGCCAGCCCGGTCACGAAATTGCGGTCGAGGAATATCTTCGGGTCGATGAAGGGGTGCTCCGCCGTCACCGTGTGAATGATGAACACCCAGAAGCCGGTCAGCGAAAGACCGAGCTCGATCCAGATCTCGACCGAGGAAAACCAGTCGACCTCGCCGCCGCGATCCAGCATCAGCTGCAGCGCGCCGACGCCGAGCGAGAGCATGGCGAAGCCGAAGAAATCGAAGCTGCGTATCCGCCTTGCAACGGCCGGCAAGTAGGCGGCCATGCCGAGGAAGGCGATGATGCCGACCGGCAGGTTGATGAAGAACACCCAGCGCCAGTTGAAATTCTCGGTCAGCCAGCCACCGAGCGTCGGGCCCAGGATCGGCCCCAGCATGATGCCGGCGCCCCAGATGGCCATGGCCTGGCCGTGGCGCTCCTTCGGGTTGATGTCGAGCAGGAAGGTCTGTGACAGCGGCACGATTGCCGCGCCGAACACGCCCTGCATCAACCGGAAGAGCACCATGGTCTCCAGGCTCCAGGCGATGCCGCACAGCATGGAGAATATGGTGAAGCCGACCACCGACGTCAGGAACAGCTCCTTGCGGCCAAAGCGGTCGGCCAGCCAGCCGGTCACCGGCGTCATGATTGCCGCGGCAACGATGTAGGAGGTCAGCACCCAGTTGATGTTGTCGGGGGACGCGCCAAGATCGCCGGTCATGGTCGGCAGCGCGACGTTGGCGATCGTGGTGTCGAGCGCCTGCATGATCGTCGCCAGCATGAGCGCAACGGTGATCAGGCCGCGGTGCGGCACTTCGCGAAAGGGTTCTGGCGTGCTCATGATGTGGAACTTCCGGCAGGTAACAAAAAAATGTACACTAGAGCGACGTGCGTCCATTTGGACGCACAAAGTACGCTCTAGTACTTTGAGTCAGCGCATCGTGCTTCCGAAATCGATTCCGATTTTCGGGCCGATGCGCGAGGTTTCCGGGCGGCGCGGCCTTCCGTATGGAGAGACCCTCATCGCGGTGGGACGCGACTATCGATGTGGGGGTTACATCGACCGAGCGTCTCGATAAAACGGCGCCTGCCGCCCGGAAACCTGAGGACCGAAACGGGTCTGCGTCGCGTTGTTCAGGCTTCGCTCAGGCCGCAACGCAGCCCGATCCAAACCCTAACCCCTGGTGCATCTCCCGTCGGACCAATCCTGTCAGCTGCGTTCCTCTCCGTGCGCGGCCTGCATTCTACTTGTTGCGTCTCAGACCTCATCGTCCAATGGAACGAGGCGGTCTATTGTGCCTCACTCGCCGTGGCGTGGCCGAAGATGCTGGGAAGCCCGCGGGAAACGCCGGTGTCCACCGTGACGGTCGCGCTCATGCCGGTGCGCAGCGCCATCTTGGCGTCGGCATCGGCCAGTTCCAGGCGCACCGGAATGCGCTGGGTGACTTTGACCCAATTGCCGGTGGCGTTCTGGGCGGGCAACAGCGAGAACTCGGCTCCCGTGCCGGCGCCGATCGCCTTGACGGTGGCCTCGAACGTCTTGCCCGGATAGGTGTCGACCACGATTTCGGCCTTCTGGCCCGGCTTCATGTGGGTGAGCTGCGTTTCCTTGAAATTGGCATCGATCCAGGTGTCGCCGGTCTCGACCAGCGAAAACAGCGGCGTGCCAGAGCCGACATACTGGCCGACCTTGAACGAGGCAGCCTGGCTGACGATGCCGTCAGCCGGCGCCCTGACAGTGGTCTGCGCCAAATCGTAGGCAGCCTTGTCGCGCGCGGCGAGCGCCGCCATCACGGTCGGATGCTTATCGGTCTCGATATCGGGATTGCCGCCAAGGCCCGCCTTGGCGCTGAGGATGCCCTGCTCGGCCACGGCCAGTTGCTGCTTGGCTTTGTCGAGATCGTTCCTGGCCTCGTCGAGCGAGGACTTGGCATTGATGCCCTTGCGGGCAAGGTCGGCGGCTCGGTCGTATTGCGACTGCGCGTAGTCGACCTGGCTGGCATCGGACTTCTCCTGCGCCAGCGCCTGGCTGTAGGCCGCACGCAGCTGCTCGACATTGAGGCGCGCGCCGGCCACCGCCGCGTCGGCCTGGGCCAATGCGATCCGGTAGGGCTCGGGATCGATGGCGAACAGCACGTCGCCCTGCTTGACGGACTGGTTGTCGAAAATATCGACCTGAACGATGCGACCCGCCGTATCGGCGGCTATCGAGACCTTGGCCTGCTGCAGATTGGCGTTTTCGGTTTCCTGGTAGCGGCCGCCGGTCACCCAGACGTAGCTGCCGCCGGCGATCAGTGCCACGGGGAGCGCAAACATCAATAGGAAGCGGCCGACACGGCGCTTCTTCTTCGGCACCACCGGCGCCGGTGCTAGCTGCGGAGCGACCGCCACCGGAGCTGCCGCCGGCTGCGCCGGAGCTTCCACCTCCAGCTTGGTTGCATTCTCATCTACCTTGGCTACCGCGTTCATGCTGCTGCGCCTTCTGCACCTTTGACTTTTTCGCCGGACGCCGTCTCGCCGTCCGCCAGGTTCTTGGCCATTGCCTCCAGACCCTTGATCAGGATGCGGCGATCTTCGAGCGACACGCCGGTAAGCGATTCCTCATAGACTTCGCCAGCAAGGCTCTTGATCTCTGCGTAGGCCTCGCTCGCTTTGGCGGTCGGGAAGATCATGCGGACGCGGCGGTCGGTGGCGTCGGAACGGCGCTCGATCCAGCCGCTCTCCTCCATGCGGTCGACCAGGCGCGACACGCTGATCGGCTCGATCTCGAGAAGCTCGGCGAGCCGCGCTTGCGTGATGCCTTCTTCCTTGGCGACGCGGACCATAAGCCGCCATTGCGCCGAGGAAAGGCCGAGCCCGCTGGCCTTCGCCTCGAAGCGCTTGCGCATCAGGCGCTGCACGTCGTGGATCAAAAAGCCCAATCTATCGATGCCGTCGGAAACCATGAGCGGCATATATTATAAGCGTGCTTACTATTCAAGATGCGGCATTATGCCAGAAGCCGGCAAGTGTGGATGGCAGTCACATCAGGAACGATTGCGAATGAGCATCGTGACCACGAAAAAAGCGCCGACCGAGCTGGTGATGATGCCGATCGGCAGTTCCTGCGGCGGCAGCAGCGTGCGGGCGAGAAGGTCGCTTGCCAGCAACAGCACCGCTCCAAAGAGGGCGCAGCTTGCAATCAGGCGCAGGTGCAACGGGCCGGCCAGGGGCCGGGACAGATGCGGGATCATCAGACCGACGAAACCTATGACGCCTGCCACCGAGACGAGGATCGCCGTCGAGAAAGCAGCGACGAGAAATGTCGTCCTGCGCATCCGCGCAACCGGCACGCCGAGGCTTTCGGCGGCGTTTTCGCCGGCCAGGAAAGCGTCGAGCCGACGGTGGTTCCAAAGTCCGAACACAAGGATGGTGCCTGCGCCCAGAGCAGACAGTCCGACATTGTCCCACCGCGCCAGCCCGAGCCCGCCCATCGTCCAGAACAGCACCGAGTGGGCGGCGCGCTGGTCACCGGCAAAGACGAGATAGTTGGTCAAGGCGGTGAACATGAACGATACGGCAAGCCCGGCCAATATCAGCCGTTCGGGGCCTTGCCCCCTCACCCGCGAAACCAGCAACAGCACGATGCCGGCGGCCAAAATGCCGCCGGTGAAGGCAGCGACCGGCAACGTCCAGATGCCGAAATGGTCGCCAAAAATGGTGATAACGGAAACCGCGCCGGCCGCGGCACCGGACGACAGGCCGAACAGGAACGGATCGGCGAGGTCGTTGCGCGTTACCGTCTGCAGCAGCGCGCCGATGACGCCCAGCCCGGCGCCGACACAGATGGCCATGATCGTGCGCGGCAGCCTGAGATCGACAACGATTTTGCCGACCGGACCGGGCACGATGTCTCCGTCCAGTCCGGCCGCATGTCCGAGCGCGGCAACCACGTCGCTCAACGCTATGACCGTCGATCCATAGGCGATCGACAGCAGTGCAAGAGTGGCAATCGCCACTGCTCCTGCTATCATTGCCAATTCGAACGCCCTGCGGCGCAAGCTCAGAAAGCTTCCGGGTGCATCGCCCTGGCGATCTTGCCGATCGCCTCGATGTTGGCTGGCCCGGGCGTCAGCTCGGCATAGCGCAGCGCGACGAAGCGCTCATTCCTGACCGCGTCGGTTTCCTTCATCGCCGGATGAACTTTGAGGAAATCGAGCAGTTTCCTGTAGCCGCCACCGTCCTGGTAATCGAGCAGGATCAGGAACTGCGGATTGCGGGAGGCGACCGTTTCCCAATCCGTATTGCCCCAGCTCGTCTGCATGTCGGCCATGATGTTGTCACCGCCGGCAGCGGCGATCATGGCGCTGGGGATCGCGAACTTGCCTGATGTGAAGGGTTTGTCTTCGCCGGAGTCGTAAAGAAATACGCGCGTTCCCTTGTGGTCGCCAACCTTCGCCGTGATATCGGCGAGTTGCGCTTTCCAGTCCGAAACAAGTTTTTTCGCCTCGGCTTCCTTGTCGAAAATCCTGCCCAGCTTTTCGATGTCGTCGTAGAGCAGGTCCATCGAGGCGGCGGGGCGGTTGTTGTCGAGATGGACGCAGCTTTCCGTCAGCACCAGCGTCTTGATGCCGTGCGGCGCCAGCGTATCGGGCGTCACCTCGCCGCCCGGCTTCATGCCGTAATACCAGCCGGCGAAGAAGAAATCGGGCTCGACCGCGACGAGGTTTTCAAGTGTCGGATATTTCGGCGCGAGTTCCGGGATCGAGCCCTGCTCGGCCTTGAATTCCGGACCGACCTTGTACCATCCGGTGATGCCGGTCAGGCCGACGATCGACGGTTGCAGCCCCAGCGCGAAGGCCATCTCGGCCATGTTCAGATCCTGGATGACGGCGCGCTTCGGCGCGGTGTCGAACGTCAGCGGCGTGCCGCAGCTGTCAACTGTTACCGGGAAAGCAAAGGCGGTCACCGGGAAAGCGAAGGCGGTCTGGGCAAACAGGAGGGAGGCGAAAGACAATGCGAGGCGTTTCACGAATATTGCTCCTTGGTCAAATCGGAATGTGAAGAGGCACGGTTCGGAACGTCGAATACCGTGAGTTCGCGGTCTTCGGTGGGATGGCGCAGCCGAAGCACGTCGACGCCGAAAATCTGGCGGATCAACTGCTTGGTCAGCGCCTCGCGCGGACCGGCAAACGCCTGCAGGCGGGCCTCGTTCATCACCGCGACCCTGGTGGCAAATGGCGTGACCAGCGACAGATCATGAAGCACCGCCACGACGGTCATGCCAAACTGCGACACGAGTTCGAGAAGCTCGCTGCGGGCGCGCGGATCGAGATGATTGGTCGGTTCATCGAGGAACAGGATTTTTGGCTCCTGGGCAACGGCGCGTGCCAGCTGGGCGCGTTGCCGCTCACCACCGGACAGCGAGCCGATCGTGCGGCCGAGCAGCGGCAGCAGACCGGTTCTGCGAAGCGCTTCGACGGCGATGTCGCGTTGCTCGCTCCTCCGTCGCAAGCCGGCATGCGGGACGCGGCCAAGCTCGACGTAGTCGATCACGGCAAGCCGCGGATCAGGCTGATCGGTCTGGCCGACGACAGCCATGTGCAGCGCCCGCTCGGCGGCCGAAAACGTCTCCAGCCGGCGTCCGGAAAATCTCACATCTCCCGCGCTTGGCCGCAGGGTGCCACATAGCATGCGCAACAGCGTCGTCTTGCCGGCGCCGTTGGGACCGATGATTGCGAGGCGATCGCCCGCCGCCACCGAAAGGCTGACCGCGCTGACCAGGCATTGGCCATTCGCCGTCGCGCTCAGCTCACGCGCTTCAAGAAGAGGCTGGGAGGCGTCCAACTTACCGTCACTTTCTCAATGGCGACGGAAGGAAGCTGGACGGACCGGCCGACAAGACCGATGCCCACGTCTCCTCCCGGCACACCCCGTCCGGTCAACTCATGCTGATGGCAGGTCTCCTGGCTCGCGGGTCTTTGCGCCATCCTGCCTTCCCAGCCTTGCCGGCCAGTGGCATTTCGGATTTTGCTAACCGCTTACAGTTGCGGGGGCAGCCACGGCCTCGATCCGAAGATCTCACCGTGTTCCCTTTTCACCCCTTGCCTTTCGACTCGGGGACCATCAGTCAGCCACCCTAGGTTTCCGCCGACCGCAGCGCAATAAATTTCCGGGGATACGGAAAACCGCGAGAGCAAAGGTCTTATCAGGAGGGCCATATGAGTCTAGTTATGTAATAACGTTACTCTTAAAAGACGCCGCTTGCTGCTGTCAAGCTCTTTCGCCCGTAGCCTTCGAGTTGCCGACCACATCGCTGTCGATTTGCGCAGTGCGCAATTTCGATCAAACTGCCTCCACCAGGAAGCGGCAACATGACTTTGCCAAATGCGAAGACTGGGCCAAATGCGAAGACTGGGCCAACTGCGAGGAGCCATATGAATCCGACCGAGAAAGCGCTGTGGTTCGTCGAAAGCCATCTGCCGGAATCCGTCTCGCTCGACGATGTCGCCAAGAGCAGCGGGGTGTCGCGCTTTCACGTGACGCGGGCTTTCGGTGCGGCGACCGGCCGTTCGGTGATGGGCTACATGCGTTCTCGCCGGCTGACCGAAGCGGCGCGCAAGCTCGCCGCCGGCGCACCCGACATCCTCTCGCTCGCGCTCGACACCGGCTATGCTTCGCATGAGGCCTTCACCCGTGCCTTCCGCGACCAATTCGGCACCACGCCGGAACTGGTGCGCGCGCAAGGCTCGCTCGACAATCTCGCTCTCGTGGAGCCGATCCTGATGGACCAGTCCTTCCTCACCAATCTCGAGCCGCCGCGCTTTGAGACCAGCCGGCCGTTTCTCATCGCTGGTCTCGGCGAACGCTACAGCTGCGAGACCAGCGCCGGCATCCCGATGCTGTGGCAGCGGTTTGGCCCCTATATCGGCAACATTCCAGGCGAGATCGGCGACGTCGCCTATGGCGTCTGCGTCAACGGCGACGACGCCGGCAATTTCGACTACATCGCCGGCGTCGAGGTGTCCGATTTTTCGGACCTGCCGAGGGAGTTTTCGCGCGTGCGCGTGCCGGCGCAGAAATACGCCGTGTTCGCCCATCGTGACCACATCTCGACCATCCGCCGCACGGTCAACACGATCTGGAACAAATGGCTGCCGGCCTCCGGGCACGAGATCGCCGATGCGCCCGAATTCGAGCGCTACGGCCCCGAATTCGATCCGCGCAGCGGCAATGGCGGGCTTGAAATCTGGATACCGGTGAAGGGGTGAAGCGCGGCCAGCCAAGGGCAATTGCTTCAGACAAATGATGCTTCCAGCTTGTGTTGGAGATCATTGTCGAGGCGCGCTCCGCCCGGTTTTTGCCTTCTCCCCTTGTGGGAGAAGGTGTCGCCGAAGGCGACGGATGAGGGGTGCTCCAGCCTGGCGCCGATGGCGTTCCGTCCAGCACCCCTCAACCGTCCTCGGCGCTGCGCGCCGATCCACCTTCTCCCACAAGGGGAGAAGGGAAAGACGTTACAGCTCCAGGTTCCAGTTCTGGCCGACCAGATCCTTGCCGAAGGCGTGGTGGCGCTCCTCGTCGGCCAGCTTGAATCCTGATGCCTCGTAGATGCGGCGCGCTGAGGTGAGCACGTCGTTGGTCCACAGTGTCAGCGTCTTGTATCCCTTCGCACGGGCAAAGCCGATGCATTCCTCGACCAGTCGCTTGCCGATTCCGAGACCGCGCGCCGAGGGTTCGACATAGAGCAGGCGCAGCTTCGCCACCGCGTCCGAATTGCGCACGACGAAGACCGAGCCAACGACGTCCCCGTCCCGCTCGGCGATCCAGCTGCGCTCCCATTTCGGATCGAAGGATTTGACGAAGGCGCCAAGGATTTCGGCGACCAGCGCCTCATAGGTTTCGTCCCAGCCATACTCCTGCGCGTAGAGCAGGCCCTGGCGATGGATGATCCAGCCGATGTCGCCGACCTGCAAAGGCCGCAGCATGTAGGGAATTTTGGGCTCCGTACATTCGCCCAGCAGCCGCTGCACCGTCTGCATCGCCTTGACCAGCCTGTCCTGTTCCGGAGCGGAAAGCCGGTCGAGCAAGGCCGCGACCTGATCGTGCGAACCCTGGTTCAGCGGCGCGAAGGCCGTCCTTCCCGCCGGCGTCAGCGCGATCGACGAGCGCCGCGCATCGGCTTCAGTCGCTGCGCGCTCCACCAGGCCGCGCTCCTCGAACTTTTTCAACAACCGGCTGAGATAGCCGGGGTCGAGGCCGAGATCGCGCGCAAGATCGGTGGCGGTCAGCCCGTCGCGATGCGCCAGCTCATAGAGCACCCGAGCCTCGGTCAGCGAGAAGGCGCTTTCCAGCAGGCCTTCGTCGAGCAGGCCGATCTGGCGGGTGTAGAAGCGGTTGAAGCCCCGCACCGCATCGATCCGCTCCTTGCCGGGTTGATGATGAATCGTCATGGCATCCTCCTGCCCGCACACGATCAATCATTTATTTGACTTAGTCAAGTATCCAGGCATCAGACTCGCCGGATCAGATCCTCGAAGCCGTTTGCGAGATGAGAGGCTCCGGCCGAGAACATCTTCACGAGGTTTTTTGGGCGGCCGGGGGTCTTGTTGGCATCCAGCAGCACCGCCCTGCCCTCATGTATGACGAAATCGAACTTGCCGTAGTCAAAACCGAGTTCGCGTCGCAGCTGGCGCATTTCCTGGGGAACAGGCACGGGCTCACGACGGATCGTCTCGGACGCCTTGACCAGGGCGTTTGGCGAGACGTAGCGGGTGCAACGTTCGCTCTCTCCGCAAAACACCCAGAACCGCGCCGCGAAACCATCGGGTTCTTTCTCCGGAATGAACTTGTCCACGACCAGATCGTCGCGTTCGAAGACGCCATCCGGAACATCGCCGAGAGATCCGTAGACCTCATAGGGCTGCAGGACTGGCATGTCCGGAAAAGGCGGTGGTTTCCTCGCGCGCCGCGCTCGCCGATTGAGGAACCTCTCCGGAATGCCCTGATTGTTGAGATTGCTTTTGACGATGACCGGGCCTGGCCAGGCGTCTCCCTCGTTCACCAACGCTCCGCTGATCCGTCGTTTGGATATGTCGGCCGTCCCGACATTGAGGCAGAATGGGAAACTCCGTGCATAGTCGAGATAGTCTGCGGGCGTTATCGTCGCATCGACATGCAGAACCGCGACGTCGGCGCTGTGTGTCTTCGACAGACCTTGCTGAATCCGGACCGAATGGCCGCGCCTTTTCAATTCTCCCAGAACGTCGAAAAGCAAATAGGGACTGCCCCTGCGCAGCAGGATATCGCGCTTGCCAAGGAACTGATCGTGCTCATGCGTTATGACGACGATACGCGCCACGGCTACCCCCCTTGGCTTCCATACCCACTTCCATTAAGCGGCTATGAGCAGTTGACGCCAGCCTTTTTAGGTCCGACGGGCACACATGACCAATCATTGGGACAGTTATCACCGTCACTGGATGCTCCTGGAGGCGCCGCTCCGGCCAACTCCGGAGACAGTTGGCATTGTCGAGCGCGAGCTTGATCTGGACGAGGCCGATGTTCTCCTGCTGGGCGTTACCCCGGAACTGGCCGGCCTCGGCAAGACGATGCTGGCCGTCGACGGATCCGCCGCCATGGTTTCGGGCGTATGGCCGGGCGACAGCGCCTGCCGCAAGGCAACGACCGGGAACTGGCTGGACCTTCCGCTCGGCCGCGCCAGCGTCGGCGCGGTCATAGGCGACGGTTGTCTGACGGTCGTCGATTCCGCACGCGCTCGCCGCGCCCTCCTGGGCGAGGTTGCCAGAGTGCTGAAGCCCGGCAGCCGCGCGGCGATCCGCGTTTTCGCCGGCCCTGAGACGTTCGAGGATTTGCAGGACATCAAGGCCCAAGCCTTGGCCGGCGGAATTGAGAATTTCCATGCGCTCAAATGGCGGATCGCTATGGCGAGTACGACCAGCGATTCCGATCGCGCCATAAATGTGCAGGTGATCCGCGACGCTTTTGACGAGATATTCCCGGACCGCGCCGCCCTTGCCGCGCGGACGGGGTGGAGCATGGCCTCCATCGGCACCATCGACGTCTATGCGGGTTCCCAAACGACTTATTGCTTCGCGACGCTTGCCATGCTCGTCGACCAGGCGAACGACTGGTTCGACGAAGTGCGCGTCGTGCCGAGCGGATCCTATCCGCTGGCGGAACGATGCCCGCTTCTGGTGCTTGGTTCTCCGAGGCGCCAATAGTTCGTCGCCGGGCGTCGATCGGCTCACTCGGCGCCTTGACTCTCGCAAGCCACCGGCTTATCTCACCGCCACGTTAGCACTCGCCATTGGTGAGTGCTAACCAGGTCCGGCGCCGCCGGACGGAGGAACTGTTCTCACCATTCTCATCGAGGAATAAAAAATGGCAAAGTCGAAGTTCCGCCCGCTTCATGACCGCGTGGTCGTACGCCGGGTTGAATCCGAATCCAAGACTGCCGGCGGGATCATCATCCCCGATACGGCGAAGGAAAAGCCGCAGGAAGGCGAGATCATCGCCGTTGGTTCCGGCGCCCGTGACGAAGCCGGCAAGCTCGTCCCGCTGGACGTCAAGGCCGGCGACCGCATCCTGTTCGGCAAGTGGTCGGGCACCGAAGTCAAGCTCAATGGCGAAGACCTTCTGATCATGAAGGAATCCGACATCATGGGCATCATCGGCTGAATATCGGCCTCACCGTCACTTAAATCTTCGGGCTCAATTCAAGCCCCTGCCAGGAGCTAAAAATGGCTGCCAAAGACGTAAAATTTTCCCGTGATGCCCGTGAGCGCATGCTGCGCGGCGTCAACATCCTCGCCGACGCAGTGAAGGTCACGCTCGGCCCCAAGGGCCGCAACGTCGTCATCGACAAGTCGTTCGGCGCACCGCGCATCACCAAGGACGGCGTCACCGTCGCCAAGGAAATCGAGCTTGAAGACAAGTTCGAGAACATGGGCGCGCAGATGGTCCGCGAAGTTGCTTCGAAGACCAACGACATCGCCGGCGACGGCACCACGACCGCGACCGTTCTGGCGCAGTCGATCGTCCAGGAAGGCCACAAGGCGGTTGCCGCCGGCATGAACCCGATGGACCTGAAGCGCGGCATCGACCTCGCCGTTGCCGACGTCGTCGCGACGCTGATCAAGAACGCCAAGAAGATCAAGACCTCGGAAGAAGTTGCTCAGGTCGGCACCATCGCCGGCAATGGCGATGCTTCGGTTGGCTCGATGATCGCCGAAGCGATGCAGAAGGTCGGCAATGAGGGCGTCATCACGGTCGAGGAAGCCAAGACCGCCGAGACCGAACTCGAAGTCGTCGAAGGCATGCAGTTCGACCGCGGCTATCTCTCGCCCTACTTCGTAACCAACGCCGACAAGATGGTCGCGGACCTGGAAGACGCTTACATCCTTCTCCACGAGAAGAAGCTCTCCAACCTGCAGGCCATGCTGCCGATCCTCGAGGCTGTCGTGCAGACCTCGAAGCCGCTGGTCATCATCTCGGAAGACGTCGAAGGCGAGGCTCTGGCCACGCTCGTCGTCAACAAGCTGCGTGGCGGCCTGAAGATCGCCGCCGTCAAGGCGCCGGGCTTCGGTGATCGCCGCAAGGCCATGCTGGAAGACATCGCCATCCTCACCGGTGGCCAGGTCATTTCCGAAGACCTCGGCATCAAGCTTGAGAATGTCGGCCTCAACATGCTCGGCCGCGCCAAGAAGGTGTCGATCTCCAAGGAGAACACCACCATCGTCGACGGTGCCGGCAAGAAGGCCGAGATCCAGGGCCGCGTCGCCCAGATCAAGCAGCAGATCGAGGAGACCACCTCGGACTACGACAAGGAGAAGCTGCAGGAACGTCTCGCCAAGCTGGCGGGCGGCGTTGCCGTGATCC
>NZ_RZTA01000150.1:0-12571 GCF_004023115.1 Mesorhizobium sp. M6A.T.Cr.TU.017.01.1.1 | reverse complement strand
TCGGGTGGCGAGCGCCAGCGGGTGGCGATCGCGCGGGCTTTCCTCGCCTATGCGCGGATCCTCATCCTGGACGAGGCGACGTCGAGCCTCGATTCGGAATCGGAGGTGCTGATCCAACAGGCGATGGAGCGCTTGATGGTCGGCCGTACGACGCTGGTCATCGCGCACCGGCTTTCAACGGTGCGGGCGCTGGACAGGCTTCTGGTGTTCGATCGCGGCCGCATCGTCGAAGAGGGTTCGCATGACCAACTGATCCGGCTGCAAGGCGGCATCTACCGCCGGCTGTTCGAGCGCCAGGCGCTCGAATTGACCAAAGGGCTGGCGATCTGACGGGTTACAGCGCCGCGTGTCTTAATGGACACGCGGCGCTGCCGCCTTTTCATCGCCTTCGTCATGTTCTATGTCTGCCGCTGAGCGCGGGGGCGTGTCTTGTCAATACGAAAACCATCCGGTACGCCCAGCCCATGACAGTTACCGTCCGTTTCGCCCCATCACCGACCGGCCGCATTCATATCGGCAATGCGCGCACCGCGCTGTTCAACTGGCTGTTCGCCATGAACAACAAGGGCCGCTTCATCCAGCGTTTCGACGACACCGACGTCGCGCGCTCGACGCAAGAATTCTCCGACGCCATTCTCTACGACCTGCATTGGCTGGGCATCTTTCCTGACGCCACGGAATACCAGTCACGGCGCTTCGAGATCTACGATGCGATGGTGGAGAAATTGAAGGCGGCGCGCCTTCTCTATGCCTGCTACGAAACCCCGGAAGAGCTCGATCTCAGGCGAAAGGTGCGCCGCACGCGCGGCCTGCCGCCGGTCTATGGTCGGGAGGCGCTGACGCTGACACCTGAGCAGGTCGCCGAATACCAGGCAGATGGCCGCCGGCCGCACTGGCGCTTTCTCCTGCCCAATTTCAGCAGTGATCCCTTAGCGCCGGAGCGCACCGAAATCCACTGGAACGATCTGGTGCGCGGCGAGGAAACCGTCGATCTTGCCTCGCTTTCCGATCCGGTTCTGCTGCGCGAGGACGGCACCTATCTCTACACTTTGCCTTCGGTGGTCGACGATATTGAGATGGGCATCAGCCATGTCATCCGCGGCGACGACCACGTCACCAATACCGGCGTGCAGATCGCGCTGTTCCAGGCGCTGGGTGCCGAGCCGCCGGTGTTCGGCCACCATAATCTCTTGACCACCGCATCGGGCGAGGGCCTGTCGAAGCGGAGCGGCGCGCTCTCGATCGAGAGCCTGCGCGAGACCGGCATCGAGCCGATGGCCGTCGCCTCGCTGGCCGTGCTTGTCGGCACCTCGGAAAATGTCGTGGCGGTGCCTGACATGGCCGAGCTTGCCCGGCGCTTCGATCCGGCCGCGACGTCGAAATCTGCCGCCAAGTTCGATCCGGACGAGCTCTTCGTGCTCAATCGCACACTGCTGCACCATATGCCGTTTTCCGAGGCGCGCGACCGACTGATCGTGCTCGGCATCTCCGGCGAACAGGCCGAGCCCTTCTGGCTGGCGGTGCGCGGCAATCTCGACAGGTTGGCCGATGCAGCGATCTGGTGGCGCACACTTCGCGACGGCCCGCAGGAGCAGCCGGACTTTTCCGATATCGACCGCGATTTCCTTCGCCAGGCGTTCGATCTTTTGCCGGAAGATCCCTGGAACGGGTCGGTCTGGAAGGAGTGGACGGGCAGGATCAGGGAAGCGACCGGCCGCAAGGGCAAGGCGCTGTTCATGCCGCTCAGGCTGGCGCTTACTGGACAGCCTTCGGGGCCGGAGCTTGCAGACCTGTTGCCGCTGCTGGGTCGGGAAGGAACGCTGGCCCGACGGCCCTGACCTTGCGCTGCTCCGGCGGCAGCAAGGTCGTCGGCAAGGGCTTTACGGCGAGACGCTTGATGGCTTCGCGATCGAGCCCGCCTTCGACATTGGCCAAAGTCTCGGGGTCGGCGCCTGGATCGGGTTTGGCGACCGGTACCGGAACGAACGGCGTGGTCTCCACGTCGGCCTCGGACTGCTCCGGGCTTGGCGGATTGCCGGCGACGATCTCGAAATTCCGTCCGGCGTTGCAGCCGCAGGCCGGCTGGCGCGATGTTTCGGGCTGCTTGTAGAGATAGGCGGTCGGCAGTTCGCTGTAGGGCCTGCCGGTTATCGAAGACGTCATGTCAGCCGAATCGTCACCAATGCCGCGCGTATAGAACACCTGCATCTCGGTGCCGGGGCAGCTCGAATCACAATTCTTCTGGTCGCGCTCGAAATCGCCCAGCGAGGCGGCGTTCGACATCGGGAAGAAATAGCCGTCGCAGGTGCGCACACACATTGTGCGGAATTCGCCGCCAAGACGTGGCAGGTCCATGCCGTCTGGCCGATTGATCATGGCGCGGATACCGCGTTGTTCATCGGGATCGCTCGGCTCATCCAGCGCATCGGGCTGACTTCTGGCGTCGCCCAAAAGCCGATCGAGCAGATTTCCTTTGCCGTTTTCACGGTTCGCTTCGAGGACAGGGGCACGCCTCGAAGGCACGGCGCTGTCGCGGCATCCATTGGCGTCGAGCGAGGCCAGTATGCGCGCTCGATCACGTCGCGAGCCGCCGCCGGCGAGCTGCGCGCGCTTGACCTGCAGGGCATCGAGATTGGCGTTCATGCGGTCGAGCGTGGCCTCGAGTGCAGCGCATGCGTTGCGATTGCGGCCGACCAGCGAAAAGCCGCAGCCGGCGCTGTCGAACTGGCGGCTTGCCTTTGAAATCTGCTCGCGCTGCCGCATGATCGCGTCATCGTATTTCCTGAGCAGAGCCGGCTTGCCACCGCCGCCACGCGCAGCGGCCGCGAGATCGGTCTCCAACTGGCGGCAAACACGGGAGGCGGCCTGCGGCTCCGTGACGGCAAAGCTTGATAACGCCAGGGCACCGAGCAGTACGGCGGCATGCGTCAGCTTCCACCCTCCGCGCGTCATTCGTCTGAGCTCCGTTTACCCGACCGTCGAGAAAGCTACCGCGTTTGCGGTTAACTGTTTGTTCAGCTTACCGTGAAAGCCCGCTCTAGCCCAGATTTACGACCGCCTGCGCCTTGTGAGCTGCTTCGACCACGGCGAGCGCCGTCATGTTGACGACGCCGCGTGACGTCACCGACGGCGTCAAAATATGCGCCGGTTTGTCGGTGCCGAGCAGGATCGGCCCGACATGCAGCGCGTCCATCATCGTGCGCAGCGCGGTGAGCGTGATGTTCGCCGAATCGAGATTGGGGAACACCAGCAGATTGGCCTCGCCCTTCAGCCGCGAATGCGGATAGACGCGCTGGCGCAGCTCCTCCGACAGAGCCGAGTCGGCATGCATCTCGCCGTCGCATTGCAGGTCTGGCGCGATGCGCGCCAGGATCGCCGCCGCTTGCCGCATCTTGAGCGCGCTTGGCGAATCGCGCGAGCCAAAATCCGAATGCGACAGCAGGGCGGCCTTGGGCTCGATGCCGAAGCGCTGGATTTCTTCGGCCGCCAGCACCGTCATCTCGGCGATCTCCTCGGCCGTCGGATCGACGGTGACATGGGTGTCGGTGAGGAAAATGATGCCGCGCTGCGAGATCAGCATGGAAAGCGTCGACAGGTCGTGATCCCTGATACCGGCGCGCGGGCCAATGATCAGGGTGACATTGCGCAAATGCCGCTCGAAACGTCCTTCCAGGCCGCAGACCATGGCGTCGGCGTCGCCACGCTTGAGGGCAAGTGCTGCGATCACCGTGTTGTCGGTGCGCACCATGGTGCGCGCGGCTTCCGTCGTCACGCCGCGCCGGCCGGCGAGCTCGATCAAAAGATCGACATAGTGGCGATAACGGGGATCGTCCTCCGGATTGATCAGGCCGAAGTCGACGCCCGGCTTGATGCGCAGCCCGTAGCGTTTCAGCCTGACCTCGATGACATGCGGTCGGCCGATCAGGATTGGCTCGGCTATGCCTTCTTCCAGCACTACTTGCGCGGCGCGCAGCACGCGCTCGTCCTCGCCGTCGGCATAGATGACGCGCTTGGCGTTCGATGTCTTGGCCATCGTGAACACCGGCTTCATGACCAGGCCGGAGCGGAAGACGAAGCGGTTCAGCGTGTCGATATAGACCGTCATATCGGTGATCGGCCGTGTTGCGACGCCGGTGTCGCAGGCGGCCTTGGCCACCGCCGGCGCGATGCGCAGGATCAGCCTGGGGTCGAAGGGCGAGGGGATCAGGAAATCGGGCCCGAAGATCGGCGTTTCGCCGGAATAGGCGCGGGCGGCGACATCGGATGGCTCTTCGCGGGCAAGGGCTGCGATCGCCCGCACCGCGGCCATCTTCATCTCTTCGTTGATGGCGCTGGCGCCGCAGTCCAGCGCGCCACGGAATATATAAGGAAAGCAGAGTACGTTGTTGACTTGATTGGGGAAATCCGAACGGCCGGTGCAGATCATCGCATCGGGCCGTGCAGCTCGTGCTACTTCCGGCATGATCTCGGGATTGGGGTTGGCCAGGGCCAGGATCAGCGGCTTTGGCGCCATGTGCTGGAGCAATTCCGGTTTCAGCACGCCGGCGGCCGAAAGACCCAGGAACACGTCGGCGCCGGGCAGCACATCGGCCAGCGTGCGCGCCTCGGTATCTTTCACGTAGGGGTCTTTCCAGCGGTCCATCTCGTCGACGCGGCCCTTGTAGGCGACGCCGAAACGGTCGGTGACCCAGATGTTTTCGACGCGCGCGCCGAGCAAAACCAGCAAGTTGAGGCAGGCAAGGGCCGCAGCTCCGGCGCCGGAGGTGACGATCTTGATGTCTGAGATCGTCTTGCCGGCGAACTCCAGCCCGTTGAGCACGGCGGCGGCGACGATGATCGCGGTGCCGTGCTGGTCGTCATGGAAGACCGGTATGGCCATGCGGGCCTTCAGCCGTTCCTCGACCTCGAAGCATTCGGGCGCCTTTATGTCCTCGAGGTTGATGCCGCCGAAGGTCGGCTCCAGCGCCGAGATCGTCTCGACCATGCGCTCGATGTCAGGCGCGTCGATCTCGATGTCGAAGACGTCGATGCCGGCGAACTTCTTGAACAGCACCGCCTTGCCTTCCATCACCGGCTTGGAGGCGAGCGGGCCGATATTGCCAAGACCGAGCACGGCCGAACCATTGGAGACGACGCCGACCAGATTGGCTCGCGCCGTGTAGTCAGCGGCGGTTGCTGGATTGTCGCGGATTTCCAAACAGGGCGCCGCGACGCCGGGCGAATAGGCAAGCGCCAGGTCGCGCTGGTTGCCGAGCGGCTTGGTTGCCTGGATTTCAAGCTTTCCAGGCCTTGGATGCTTGTGAAAATAGAGGGCGGCTTCGTCGAGGTCCGACCGGGCTGCTTTTTTGCTTTCGCCTTCCATACGGGCCTCCCTGCGATCCTGCCTTGACGCCCTTTTAGCATGCAGCGTTGGTTTTTCACGATGCCAAATGACGCAACCGCCAATTAGGCGGAAGAATCATCAAAAACTCATCTATGTCAGATTGTTGCAATGAAATTCTCACCTGCCGTGTCGCGGCCGGCGCGGCTGTCATCGAGCGCCTCGCGCGGCCGGGTGGTCCGGTCAAGTCGCGTCTGGACGACCATCAAGAAGTCTCCAGACGCTATCGACAATGGTCGGCCGTGGCCGCCGTTTCGCAATCACGGCAAGTGGCCACGCTGGCAGCGATACGCCGGTGATCGGTGCATAGCGGACGCCCCGAAACATAAGGCGCTGTGTCGATCGTGGCAGCAGGGCCGCGCCCAAGCCGGCGGACACGAGCGAGAGCATGGTTAGTGCCCGCGTTGCCTCCTGGACGATCCGCACGTCGAGGCCAGCCTTGGTGAACGTGTCCATGATGCGGGCATGGAGCGCCGGGCCTTGTGCAGCCGGAAACATGATGAGCCCATGGTGGGCAATGTCCGCCAGCGTCACCCCGTGTGTCTGCCGGTCATCTGGCAGAACGGCGACGAGATCTTCAGCAGGATAGTCATGGACGTCGAGACGTTCGTCGGTCCCGAGCGGTGGATGCACGAAACCGACGTCGATCTCACTGCGCGACAACGCCGCAATCTGCTCATTGGTGGACGCCTCGATGAGCTTTGGACGGATGTCCGGATATTTCTCGCGAAGCCGAGACAGGAGATGCGGCAGATGCTCGTAGAGAGCCGCCGAAACGAAGCCGACCCTGATCTCGCCAGCTTCGCCGTCATGCGCTGCGCGGGCGATGTGAAGCGCCGAATCGGCGTGCCGCACGGATGCCCGAGCCTCGTCTACGAAGGCCGAGCCTGCGCGCGTCAGGGTTAGGCGGCGGTTGGCTCGCTCGAACAGCTTGACGCCGAGCTCCTTCTCCAGACGCCCGATCGATTGACTAAGCGGAGGCTGCGCCATGGCCAGCCGCAGGGCTGCACGCCCCATATGCAATTCCTCCGCAACAGCGAGGAAATGTCGCAAATGCCGAAGTTCCATATCTTGATGATATCAAAAATCATTGAACACGTCATCGATAGGATATCGAATAGCTGACAGTCTTTCCGGAACGCAATTGCGACCGGAGATATCATGATGTCCCACTTTACCGTCCTCCCCCTCGTGCTCACAGCAGCCATGATGGCCGCCGCTCCAGCATCGGCAGGAGTGCCGGATCTCGTCCGGGTCGACAGGTTCGTCGAACTTCGGACGGGCGAGCGCCTCTTCGTCCGGGAGGTGCGCCGTCCTGGCGCAGCGTCCGAAGCCAACTCCGCCGTCCTCCTCATCCATGGCGCACGCGTGCCCGGCGTTGCGTCCTTCGATCTGCCCGTTGCGGGCGGATCGCTTGCCGCCGACCTCGCGGCTGACGGGCATCTTGTCTATGTCCTGGATATTCGCGGCTACGGCGCATCGAGCCGCCCTGCGGCCATGAACAGGCCGCCCGACCAGTCCGCTCCTCTGATCCGCACCGAAGACGTCGTGGCGGATATTTCCGCAACGGTCGACGCCATCGCCAAATGGAGCGACGTTTCAAGGGTCAGCCTCGTCGGCTGGGCCACCGGCGGGCATTGGGCCGGCGCTTATGCCAGCCGGTTTCCGCAGACGGTTGATCGGCTCGTCCTCTACAACACCCTGTATGGAGGCTCAGACCGGCATCCCACCCTTGGTACCGGCTCGCCGCTTGAAAATCCCGACCGGCCTGGGACGTTTAGTATCCAATCGTTCGGCGGTTATCGGCTGAATACACGTGCGACCCTATTCAACGCCTGGGACGACAGCATCCCGGTCGCGGACAAGGCTCAGTGGCGCGATCCCGCGGTGACGGCGGCCTATGGTGATGCGGCACTCGCCTCCGACGAGACGGCGTCGACGCGCCAGCCGCCGAGTTTCCGGTCACCGAGCGGCGCCATGGCCGACAGCTTCGAACTGGCATTCGATCGCCGGCAATGGTCTGCCGCGGCACTCACCATGCCAGTGCTCGTCATCCGCTCCGGACGGGATTTCTGGAGCCGGCCGGAGGATGCGAAGACAATCGTAGACGAAGCACCAAAAGCGGAACGTCTGGACATCCCGGACGCCACGCACTTCGTCCATCTCGACCGCGAGGCCGCAGGACGGGGCGTGTTCCTCGACGCTGTGAAGCGGTTTCTCGGTCGCCCGGAGGGATGAACCATGAAGGGTCGTTCATGTGTCCTGCGGGAGCAGCAGCTGCACCAACAGTGTCATACTGGCCGCTCCTTGCGCCGCGCGATCAGAACGCGCTGACATAGGCGCCGCCGTCGACCGGTATGTTCTGCCCGGTCAGGTAGCCGGCATGGACCGAGCACAGGAAGGCGCAGATCTGGCCGAATTCCTCTGGCGTGCCGAGCCGCTTGGCCGGAACGTTGGCTGCTGCCTCGGTCTTGCGCGCGGCGGCGGCAGCCGGATCTTCGGGAGTGCCGGCTTCGTGCGGGGGGCGCAGCCGGTCGGTGTCGATCTTGCCCGGCAGCATGTTGTTGATCGTCACATTGCGGTCGATCACCGTCCGCGCCACGCCGGCAAGGAACGACGTCAGGCCGGCGCGTGCGCCGGACGACAGATCGAGGCCCGGAATGGGAACATAGACCGACAGCGAGGTGATGTTGACGATGCGGCCGAAGCCGCGCTCGGCCATGCCGTCGATCACAGCCTGAACCAGTTCGACCGGGGTCACCATATTCTGGGTGACGCCTTCGAGAATCTTTTCGCGGTCGAGCTCGCGGAAATCGCGAAACGGCGGTCCGCCATTGTTGTTGACGAGGATATCGGGATCGGGGCAGGCGGCAAGCAGCGCCTTCTGCACCTCGCGCTTCGACACGTCGCCGACGATCTCGGTCACCTTGACGCCAAATCTTTCGCGCAGTTCGGCGGCGGTCTTTGCCAGTTGGTCGGCGTTGCGCCCATTGACGACCAGATCACAGCCGGCCTCGGCCAGCGCCATGGCGCAGCCCCGCCCAAGGCCCTTGCCCGAAGCACAGACGATGGCCTTTTTTCCGCGTATACCGAGATCCATGGCGATTTCTCCTCTGATTTGCGCGGCAAACTAGCCCTTTGGCTGGACCAATCGCAACCGTCATACGGTTGTTGCATGAATCGGGGCATAGCCAACGCGAAAGCAACGGTGAGAATCCCATGCCTGGCGCAGAGCCCCGCACTTTCCGCAGCATGTTCATCTCCGACGTCCATCTCGGATCGAAGGCTGCTAAGGCCGAGTTCCTGATCGATTTCCTGCGCCATCACGACGCCGATATCATCTATCTCGTCGGCGATATCGTCGACGGCTGGCGGCTGAGACGGAGCTGGCACTGGCCACAGAGCCACAATGACGTCGTCCAGAAATTGCTGCGCAAGGCACGCAAGGGCGCCACCATCACCTACATCGCCGGCAATCACGACGAGTTCGCGCGCCAGTTCCAGGGCGTGCATTTCGGCGGCATCGTCGTCGCCGATCGCGCCACCCACGAGACCGCCGACGGCAAACGTTTTCTTGTCATCCATGGCGACCAGTTCGATACCGTCGTCCACAATGCGCGCTGGCTCGCCTATCTCGGCGACTACGCCTATGACGGGGCCATGCTCGTCAACCGCGTGGTGACGCGGCTTCGCCAACTGCTTGGCCTGCCTTACTGGTCGTTTTCGTCCTGGGCCAAGGTCAACGTCAAAAAGGCGGTGAATTTCATCGGATCGTTCCAGACCATGCTGACCGAGGAAGCGCGCCGTTCGCATGTCGACGGCGTGATCTGCGGTCACATCCACCACGCCGCGATCGAAAACTACGAGGATGTGCAGTATATCAACACCGGCGACTGGGTGGAGAGCTGCACCGCGGTGGTCGAACATTTCGACGGCCAGATGGAGATCCTGCACTGGGCGCACGTCCTGCCGGAGGCGCCGGTCGGCAGCGAGCTGCTGGTGCCGATCGACATCAAGGGCAGGGCGGTCCAGGCGGCCTGACCAACCCGACCTCAACTCCCTCTAATCGATTAGTCCACGCGGTTCCGCCGACTTTTTCAGCATGTTATGAGATTGCGTGCGCTGCAGGCCGACTCAGCCCAACGGAGCGCCGACGGATTGCCCGCTGATGTCCTCCCTGCCGCCGCTTTCACCTGAACAGCTCGTCAAGCCGCGTCATTTCGAACTGCGCATGGGCCTGATTTTCTTCACGCTTTTCGTGCCGCTGGGGACGCATTTGCCATATTTCCCGCTGTGGCTGCAGGCGGAAGGTTTTGATGCCGAACAGATAGCGGTCATTCTCGCAGCACCAATGTTCCTGCGCGTGGTGACGACGCCATTGCTGACGGCACTGGCAGACAGGGCGAGCGACCGCGCCCACGTCTATGTCGCGCTGATGGCCGCATCGCTGGCGCTGTCCGCGGGTTATTTCCTGACGCCGACCTACGCCATCGTGCTCGCCGTCTCGCTGGCGCTCGCTGTCGTCTGGACGCCGCATTCGCCGATCGCCGATTCGCTGGCGCTGTCGGGGGTGCGCCGCTTCGGCTCCAACTACGCAAGCATGCGCAAATGGGGATCGATCTCCTATCTGTGCGCAAATCTTGCGGGCGGTTTCATCCTGTCGCGGACCGGCGCCCAGGCTGTTCCGATGATCATTTTCGTGGCGTTTGGCGCTGCACTTGTCGTCGGACTGATCGCGCCGCGGCTCGGCCGCCCCCGCCGTGCTTCGCCGCTTTCGGCGACCGACATTCAGCAATCGGCACCAAAACTCCTCAACGCCTATTTCCTGTATTTCTCCATCGGCGTCGGCGTCATCACCGCCAGCCACGCATTTCTCTACGGCTTCGTGTCGATCTACTGGAAATCGATCGGCATCGGCGATCAGGTTGTCGGGCTGCTTTGGGGTTGGGGTGTGGTGGCCGAGATCGGCATGTTCATGATCTTCACCCGGGTTTTCGGCTCCTTCTCGGTCGTGTCGATCATGGTGATGGCCGGAATAGGCGCGATCGTGCGCTGGATTGCCTTCCCCTTGGTCTGGCCGCTCGGCCTTGGGGTTGCCGGATTTTTCGCAGTCCAGACGCTGCACGCGGTTTCCGTGGCGCTGGTCCTGATCGGCTTGCAAAAAATGATCGGCGAGACGGTCGCGGAGGAACGCACCGGGGCCGCTCAAGGCATCGCCTATTTCTCCAACGGCTTTTTCACGGCCGTGGTGACGCTCATGTCCGGCCCTCTCTATGACCGCTTCGGCGTGGATGGGTTTTTTGCCATGATCCCGATCGCTCTGATCGGCTTGGCGCTGATCGGATTTGCAGCGCGTTCAGCCCCACAGCGCCGTATCGGGCGGTGACACCAGCGAACCTTGGTAGACGAGACCGGGAACACGGTCGCGGGCAAGCAGCAGCGGACCGTCGAGATCGACGAAATCGGCATCCTGCGCCAACAGCACGGCCGGCGCCATGGCAAGCGACGTGCCGACCATGCAGCCGACCATGACGCCAAAACCCAGTTCACGGGCGCGGTCGCGAAGGACGAGGGCTGCGGTCAGGCCGCCAGACTTGTCGAGCTTGATGTTGACGGCATCGTACAGGCCGACAAGCGAGGCAAGGCCCTCTGCCTCATGCACGCTTTCATCGGCGCAGATCGGCACCGGATGCGCGATGTGGCGAAGGATGCCGTCACGGCCCGCAGGCAGCGGCTGTTCGATCAGCGCGATGCCGTGCTCGGCGGCAAAGGCCAGGTTTGCAATGACATTGTCGTCCGTCCAGCCCTCATTGGCGTCCAGTATGATGCGGCTCGCCGGTGCTGCCTCTCTTACTGCGCGGATACGGGCTATATCGTTGTCGCCGCCGATCTTGACCTTGAGCAGCGGCCGCGCGGCATTGGCGCGGGCCTGCGCCGCCATCGCTTCGGGCTCGCCGAGCGACAGCGTGTAGGCCGTCTCGATCGCCCTCGGCGGAGCCGCGCAGATGCTGGAGGCGACCGGCTTGCCTGTGATCTTCGCCTCCAGGTCCCACAGCGCGCAGTCGATGGCGTTGCGCGCCGCACCTGCCGGCATGGCGTCGAGCAGCGCGGGCCGGCTGATGTCGCCTTCAATCTGCTCCCGTATCGCCTCGATTGCATCGCGAACACCGTCCATGGTCTCGCCGTAGCGCCTGTAGGGGACGCATTCGCCGCGCCCGCTATGCTCGGCTTGGCTGATCGTGCAAGCGATCACCTCGGCCTCGGTCTTCGAGCCGCGCGAAATGGTGAAGGTTCCGGCGATGGGAAAGCGCTCGGACTCGACCGAAATGACACGCGCCATATTTTTCTGCTCCGGCTGTGCGACAACGAGCTTGTCGGCAAATCGACAGGTGGGTTCCGTCAGGTTAAACAGATTGGCCCGTCAGGCTAAACAGGACGCCATGTTGACCATCCGCAAACGCTTCGCAAGCGGCAAGACCGCCAGGGAGGCCGACCATCAGCCGCGCGTCGCGGTCGGTGAGGAGGGCGGCGTTCTGGGCTGCGCCTTCTCCGGAAACTGGACGACGCGCACCGTGACGCTGGTCGACGCCGAGATGCGCAAGATCGAGAAGCGCAGCGGTTTCCAGACGCTAGCGCTCGACCTCTCGCATATCGAGAAGATGGATACCGCCGGGGCCTGGCTGATCGACCGCCTGGTCAGCGCGTTCGAAAAGAAAGGCGTCGAGATCAGGCTGGAAGGGCAAAGCGAGATCGCCTCGATCCTGCTCGGCGCCGTTGGCGACGCAGTTCGGCGCGAGCCCGATTCCGGCGGCGCAAAGCCGCCCAACATCATCATTCGCGCGCTCGAGGCGGTTGGCCGGCGCGTCTATGAAATGCGCGACGATTTCCTGTCCTCGATGAACATATTGGGCGCCACGATACGCGGCTCGCAGATGAAGCTCGGCCGCGGCCATGCGGTCAATCCGGCGGCGATCTTCAACCAGATCGATCGCATGGGCGTCGGCGCCATCCCGGTGGTCGTGCTGATGTCGGCCATCGTCGGCGCGATCGTCGCCCAGCAAGGCGCCTACCAGCTCAGCTATTTCGGCGCCGATATCTTCGTCGTCGATCTGGTCGGCGTGCTGATCCTGCGCGAACTCGGCGTGCTGATGACCGCGATCATGATCGCCGGCCGTTCGGGCAGCGCCATCA